>JAFNAJ010000040.1 GCA_017860085.1 Acidobacteriota bacterium
ACGATACCACAGCGCCGGCAGGCCGGCCGGAGTGTGCGGCGGCGAGCGGAGCGCCGCGATCCGTGTTCAGCTAGGGCATTCGCCTCCGAGCCGGCCCAACAGGGCGTCCACAGGGGACATTTCGGCCTGAAACAAACAGAGTCCGATAATACATCTTATGTAAACTTATAAACCAGCTGACAGCCCAGGGCCCTTCCCTTCGGGTGACGTGGCTTGGGCCAGCCTCGGAGACGCCAAGGCGCAGGAGAACTGACGTTCTGCCCGGTTCCGGTGCTGAGCCTGCGGAATCTGGACTCGTTCAGCGAGAGACCAACGAACTCCCCGGCTCGGTCCTCTGGTCCCGACTGACCAAGGAAGTCAGGATGCAGAACTGAAAGAGCCTGGAGCTAGCGGCGACAATGGTGCCGGCGCGTCAATCTGCGGCCCGCAACTCGTCGAGAATGGACTCGAGCGCGGAGATGATCTCCTCCCGCTCGACCTTTGCTTTCGTGAATCGCAACTGCAGCCGAAACGCCCTCGACGGCGCTTTGTAGTGAAACGAGAACGCCCTGGGCCGGCCAGGCTTCGGCGCACTTGAGGCCTTGCGGAGTTGATCACGCGTCACGCCGTCGCCACGGCTGATGCGTTCGACGAGCGCAAGCATTTTCTGATGGTCTTGCTGCCTAACTATCTGTAAAAGCAATGACTTGGAGGTAATGTCGGCGAGCCGACAGAGATTCTTGACATCCTCCGGCATCTGGTGGAGCGACAACGACTCGGTTATCGATACCCGCGACTTCCCCAGTCGCTTCGCCAGCTGCTCGTGGGTATAGTCGCAACGCTCGACAAGGCCGCTCAGCGCCTCCGCCTCCTCAAAAGCCGTCAGGTCCTTTCGCTGGAGGTTCTCGACGAGCGCCAACTCCAGGATCTCCGTGTCGTCGGCTTCCCGAATCACGACGGGCAGTTCCTTGAGGCCGACCTGCACCGCCGCCTGGTATCGGCGTTCCCCCGCAACGATCTGGAATCGGGCTCCTCGCTGTCGGACGATGATGGGCTCGATGATGCCTTTTTCGGCGATCGAGGCCATGAGTTCCGAAAGGTCGCCCATCACCTGCCGTGGCTGGTCTGGGTTTGGCTCGATGGCTTCGATGGGCACGACCCGCCCGATTGGGCTGCCGGCTGAGGCGGCCAGGGCCTCCACGTAGTGCGCGTCGTGGCGCATCTTGACGGTCTGCGGCAAGCCTCGCTTAGGCACGGTCGATCACCTCCTCGCACAGACGGTAGTACTCGGCCGCCCCGGACGAGTCGGGGGCAAACGTGAAGATCGACTCCTTGTAGGCCGGGCTCTCCTCGAGTCGCACGCTCTTCGTGATGATCGTCTCGAAAACCTTCTGGCCAAAGACGCGGTGAATCTGAGCCTTGATGTCTCGCCCAAGGGCGGTCCGGCGGTCGTGCATCGTGATGAGGACGCCCACGATCTTCAGGCCCGGGTTCGCTCGGAGCCTGACCTTCTCCACGGTCTCGAGCAGGTCGTCGGTCCCTTCGAGCGCAAAGTAGGACGACTGAATCGGAATCAGGAGATGGGTGGCAGCCACCAGGGCGTTGACCGTCAGCAGCCCCAGGGTCGGAGGGCAGTCGATGACCACGTGCGCGTACTCGGCGCGGACAGAGTCCAGGCGGTCCTTCAGACGAAAATGCGCATCGAGCTCCCCCACCAGCTTCGCCTCGAGCTTCGCAAGCGAGATGCGCGAAGGGGCGATCCAGAGGTTCGGCTGCCGCGACGGTACGATGACGCCTCGCAGGCCGCAGGCTTCGTCGGTCAACGCGTCGAACATGTTGCGCTCGACACCGTGGACGTCCACGAACGACATCGTCGTGTTGGCCTGTGGATCGAGGTCGATGACGAGCGTCTTCCGCTCGCGCATCGCGAGGGCGGCAGCGAGGTTGATGGCCGTGGTCGTCTTGCCCACGCCACCCTTCTGATTAGCGATTGCGAGAATCATGCGGCACGGCAGGGAGCGTGCCGCCGATTCTAGGAACCCGTCACGCGGGTGTCAAGGAATTGGCCGATTTGGGAGCGTTTTTGCGAGTCGCTACATCTTGTACTTGCCCAAGTCCTCGGGGTCGAGGCTTTCGAGCCACTTCTGCAGCCGGTCCTCGTCGCCCTTGTCGGGCGAGATGTCGAGCGACTTGGCCTGCTCGAGGACGGCCTCCTCCACCAGGATCGGCGCCGTGGTCCTCAGGGCGAGGTTGATGGCGTCGCTCGGCCTGGCGTCGATCAACACGGTCTCTCCGGCGACGTTCAGGACAATCACGGCGTAGAACGTGCTGTCCTTGAGGTCGGTGACGACGATCCGTTCAACCTGTCCTTTGAGGTCGGCGATCACGTTGCGAAGCAGGTCGTGTGTCATCGGTCTGGGGGTTGTCACGTTCTCGATCTGCATGGCAATCGCGTTGGCCTCGAACACGCCAACCCAGATAGGCAGCACCCGTTGGCCTGCGTCGTCCCGCAGGAGCACGATCGGGTTGTTGGTCACCGGGTCGACCATCAGGCCCTTGATTGTCATCTCAATCTGCATGGTGGTTCCTTGCCCCTGTTCTGGCCGCCTAACGGCCCGCCGCCCCGCTATGCAGGCGCGTGTCCCCGGTGCGGAGAGGGACCCCCTCGACCGATACGGGCCTCCCCGACAGGCTGTTGGGACCCGCGCGCTCGACGCGCACGTCGATGAACCGGCCAATCCAGTCGGGCGGGCCCGGGAAGTTGACGACGACGTTGCTGCCGGTCCGGCCCGCGAGCTCGTCGGCTCGCCTTCGGCTGACCGAATCGGCCAGCACCGAGACCGTTGAGCCGATCACCGCCTGGTGCAGCGTCAGCTGAATGTCTTTCTGTGTGTCCTGCAACACGATGATCCGGCGGGTCTTTTCTGGCTCCGGCACGTCGTCTGGCAACCGCTTCGCCGCGAGCGTGTGGGGTCGCGGAGAGTACTTGAAGGAGAACATGCTCGTGTAGCGGACCCGACGCACCAGCGAGAGCGAGTCCTCGAAGTCCTCGGCGGACTCGCCAGGAAAGCCAACAATCATATCGGTCGACAGCGCGATCGACGGCATGGCCGCTCGGAGGGCGTCAACGAGGTCGAGGTACTGCTCGCGGGTGTGTCGTCGACGCATCCTCGCGAGGACCCGGTTCGAGCCCGACTGCAGCGGCAGGTGAAGGTGGCGGCACACTCTCGGCAGGACGCGCATCGCCTCGATCATCCGCGGCGTCACGTGGCGCGGGTGGGGGCTGGCGAAACGGATGCGCTCCACGCCCGGGACCTCGTGGACGGCCTCGAGGAGGCCCGCGAAATCGGTTCCTGGTCGGTCTGGCGCCACGTAGTGGTTGACGATCTGCCCCAGCAGGTGGACCTCTCGCCGCCCGCCCTGGACGGCGTGGCTCACCTCGGCCACGATGTCGGCCAGCGGCCGCATGCGCTCGTGCCCGCGGGTGTAAGGGACCACGCAGTAGCTGCAATAGTCATTGCACCCCTCGATGACCGTGACGTAGGCCTTGACTGGGTCGCTCCGGCGGACGACGCCAAGTGGGAACGACACGTCCTCGTATGGGTTGATGTCGACCGCCTGGGACGAGCCGACGCCCTGCTCGACGTCGGCCAGCAGATCGGGCAGCCGCTTGAGGGCCTGGGTTCCCACCACGATGTCGACGCCCGGGTGCCGTTTGGCCAGGGATTCACCTTCCTGCTGCGCGACGCAGCCGGTGACGGCCACGACGGGTTTTGAACGGCCGTCGTCCTGGGCCGCAGAGAGTTCGGCGAGCCTGGCGTAGAGCTTGTCTTCCGCGCGTTCACGCACGCTGCAGGTGTGGACCACCACGACATCGGGCCCGGCGTCCTCGGTCGCGGGCACGTAGCCGGCGTGTTCGAGCAGGCCTGCCATGCGCTCGGAGTCGTGGACGTTCATCTGGCACCCGAACGTCTCGATCAGGTATCGCTTAGCCACTGCGCCGGCCTTTCGCTTTCGCCCTTTCGCTTTCGCCTTTTGCCTTATCTTCGCTTTCGCTTCGTCGTGTCAACATCTCCCGGGCGCTCTGTCGCACGCGGTCGGTCACGTCGGCGCCCCCGATCATGCGGGCCAGCTCCTCGACCCGGGCTTCGGCGGCTACGGGTCCCATGGCGGTGACGGTGCGTCCGTTCCTGACCGTCTTGGACACGCAGAAGTGGACGTGGCCGTGCGCCGCCACCTGAGGCAAGTGGGTGATGCACAGCACCTGGACGCGTTCACCGAGCCCCCGCAGCCGTTGCCCGACCACGTCCGCGGTCCGTCCGCCGATCCCGGCGTCGATCTCGTCGAAGATGAGCGTCTTGCCTGGCGCGTCGATCGATGCGAGTGTCTTGAGGGCGAGCGTCACCCGCGAGAGCTCGCCTCCCGAGGCGATTCGCGCCAGGGGCCTGGGCTCCTCGCCCGGATTGGCCGACAGGAGCAGTTCGGCCGTGTCGACGCCGGAGGCGGCCCACCGCCCCTCCCCTTCCCCACTGCCTGCAAACCGGAACTCGCACACCGCGTGCTCCATCGCGAGCTCAGCCAGGTTGCGAGTCAGCGCGCGCGTGAACCCCGCCGCCTCCCGTCGCCGTTGGGCCGAGAGCTCGCGTGCGACGTCCAGATAGGCCGCACGGGCCGTGGCGAGCCGCGCCTCGAGCTCGGCCACCCGCTCAGCCGACGCCGAAAGGGCGTCGATGTCGGCGACGACGGAGTTCCGGCGGGACAGGACGTCTTCCAGCCGTGGCCCGTACCGTTTCTTCAGGCGTTGCAGGGCGGCAAGTCGTTCTTCGACCTGCTGCAGTCGCTCGGGCGAGGCGTCGAGGTCGCCAGCGTAGCCCCGCAGGTAGTGCGCCAAGTCCGTCAGCGGCAGCTGCACGGGATCGCGCTGGGCGAGGAATGGCGCGAACCGCGGATCGAGCGATGCCAGCTCGTCGAGCTTGCGCCACACGACCGCCAGGCGAGCCAGCGCCGCGGCGTCGCCCTCGTACAGGGCGTCGTAGGCCTCGCTGGCGAGCCGCATCACGCGGTCCGCATTGGCGAGCACCTGGCGCTCAGCCTCGAGCAGTTCGTCCTCGCCCAGTTTCGGGCCGATGCGCTCAATCTCCCCCAACTGGAACCGCAACAGGTCGAGACGTGCGGTGCGCTCCCGGTCGTCGAGTTGCGACGACTCGAGGTTGGTCCTGGCCCGCTGCATGTCGTCGAACGCGGAGGAGACCTGCAGCCGGAGCGCTTCCAGGCCGGCGTAGCGATCGAGCAGGGCCAGATGAGCCGTGGTCGCGAGCAGTTCCTGATGCTCGTGCTGTCCGTGAAGGTCGATCAGGGGACCCGTGACATCGCGGAGGGCGCCGGACGCCACCAACGCGCCGTCGACGAACGCGCGGCTCCGCCCCGAGGCTGAGACCTCGCGGCGGACGATGACCTCGCGGCCATCGGGGGTTTCGAGCACCGCCTGGATGCGGGCGTGGTCCTCCCCTGTCCGCACGAGGTCGGCCGACGCGCGGCCGCCGAGGAGCAACTCCACGGCCTCGACCACGATCGACTTGCCGGCCCCCGTCTCGCCGGTGACGACGTTGAGGCCGGGGGCAAACTCGACCTCGAGGGCGTCGATGACGGCCAGGCGCTCGATGCTCAAGAAACGCAGCATGGGCGTGGTCCGCGACGCAGGTTGATCGCGGGAAAGTCCATGCTATCAGGTTTTTGACAGCCCGGAGTGCGCGTGCTAGTGTTAGCGCACCGCGCCCTCCCAGCGGCGCATCCTACAATCAATCTGGAGGAAGGATTGCGCGCGCTCGATGTGTGCTTTGTCGCTCTGCAGGTGCAGGGTGCGGCTGAACTTGCGCAACCGTCGGGCAGCGACATCGTCTCGCTCGTCGCCCGCTCCGGGCCGATCGCGAAGTTCGTTCTGGTCGTCCTGCTGCTCTTCTCGGTCGTCTCCTGGGCCATCGTGCTCTACAAGCACCTCGAGTTTGCGCGCGCCCGGCGCCAGTCGTCGAGCTTCCTCGAGGTCTTTCGTCGATCGACGAAGTTCTCCGAGGTGCAGGCCGTGTGCCGGACGCTCACCGAGAGTCCCCTCGTGGGTTTGTTTCAGGCCGGGTACGCCGAGCTGAACGCGCAGATCCGGGGCCACGGTCAGGATGTCCGACCGCCCGCGTCCGGCACGCGTCCTACGCTCAAGAGCCTCGATGCGGTCGATCGCGCACTCCTGCGGGCGGCCTCGGTGGAGGTGAACCGCCTCGAACGGCGCGTGTCGTTTCTCGCCACCACGGCGAGCATCACGCCGTTCATCGGACTGTTCGGGACGGTGTGGGGCATCATGGCGGCGTTTCAGTCGATTGGCGAGACCGGTTCGACCAACCTCGCCGTCGTGGCGCCGGGCATTGCCGAGGCGCTCATCGCGACGGCCGCGGGGCTGTTTGCCGCCATCCCCGCGGTGTACTTCTACAACCAGTTCACGCAGCAGGTGAAGCTGTTCGCGTCCCAGATGGACGACTTTGCCCTCGAGTTCCTGAACCTCTGCGAGCGCAACTTCACCTGAGGCCGCGGGCCAGACCATGCCGAAGCTCCAGTCATCCAACGGGCAGGCAGCCCAAGGCCGGCACCGCCGGTCGCGGGGCCTGCGCGTGTCCACGTCGCTCTCGGAGATCAACGTCGTGCCACTGGTCGACGTGATGCTCGTGCTGCTCATCATCTTCATGGTGGCCGCTCCCATGCTGCAGCGCGGCCTCGACGTGAACCTCCCGGTGGCGCGGCAGTCGCCGCCGATTGCGGCCGAGCGCGTGTTCGTGACCGTGCCGCTGTCGTTCGCGCGAGACCGCACCGTGCAGCTCGACGACGACCGCGTCGGGCTCGATGCGCTGCGCGAGCGCATTCGGCAGGCGATGATGGGGCGCGACGAGAAGGAAGTGTTTCTGCGCGGCGACGGGGGGGTGACCCTTCAGCAGTTGATGGAGGTCATGGATCGCCTCAAGGAAGGCGGGGTCGAGAAGGTTGGCATCGTGTCGCGGCTGCCGGGCCAGCGGTGAGTGCGGGCCGCGACGTAACGAGTCATGCGTGACATCGTCTCGAGCACGCTTGGACCACGCGAGCTTGGAGCCGACGGGTTCCAGCGCATGGTGGCGGTGTCGCTGGCCGGACACATCGTGCTCGTGGCTGCTGTGTTGCTGTCAGGGGTGCTGCCCGGCATCACCGAGGAGCCCGAACGGACCGTGATGACCATCAGCCTCGGCGGCGCGCCGGGTCCCCGGTCAGGGGGCATGACGCCGCTGGCCGGGCGGGCTGTCCAGCAGGTGTCGCCCAAGCTCGAGGCGCCACGCCCGGAACCGGTCGCGCCGCCGGCCGCCAAGCCCCCTGCGATGGTCCTGCCGGCCGAGAAGCCGGAGCCGAAGCGCCCGGCCCCTGCTCCAGCGCCGGCGAAACCCGCGCCCGAACGCACGACGGCGCAGAAACCGACGACCGGCGACCAGGTCCGGGCGGGGAGCGCGATTGCGGAGACCGGCGCGAAGGGCATCGGGTTCGGGCTCTCCACGGGTGGAGGCGGCACTGGCGGCGAAATCAGCCTGTCGGACTTCTGCTGTCCGGAGTACCTGACGACGATCGCGGAGCTCATCACGCGCAATTGGGACTCGCGCCAGCGCGTGTCGGCGGCGGCCATCGTGCGTTTCACGATTCGTCGTGACGGCGCCGTCACCGACGTCGCCGTGGCGCAGTCCAGCGGTTACCCCGTCCTCGATCTGCTCGCGCAACGTGCCATCATGTCGATCCGGGTGCCGCCGTTGCCGCGGCAATACACGAACGATCAGCTCACCATTCACGTCCGATTCGAGTATCAGCCCTGATGACCAAGACACGCTGTTTCCTGCTGCTCGCCGGCTGGGCCGCCAGCGTGGTGCTGACGGCGCAATCGACATCGCAGACTCCGCCTGCCAAGCCGCAGCAGCCGAGCGAGCTCGAGCTGACCATCAGCGGCGAGCCGGGCACACCTCCCCACTTCGCGGTGCCGGACTTCATCGTCGCCGACGGCAACGACGCCGAAACCGTGGCCCTGGGGCAGACCATCGGCGAGGTCCTGTGGGACGACCTGGCCTTCGAACGCGAGTTCGACCTGATCCCGCGAGATACCTACAGCACGATTCCCGTGGCTCGCAGTTTCGCGGAGGTGCCTTTCGAGCGCTGGCGCGAGCTCGGGGCCGACGGCGTCGTGATCGGGTTCGTCCGACGCAATGGCGACACCGTGACGATCCAGGTCCGCCTGTTCAACGTGCGGCGCGGCCAGTCGGCGTTCGCGCGCGAGTACTCGGGACCGCGATCGAACCCACGTTTCTTTGCCCACACCATTGCCGACGAGCTGCACGAGCAGCAGCGGGGCCTGCGAGGCGTGGCGCGAACCAAGCTCACGTTCTCGTCCGACCGGGACGGGGAACGGATGGCAGGACCGACGCGCCAGCGCGAGGTCAAAGAGATTTACGTGTCCGACTACGACGGCGCCAACCAGCGCCGCGTCACCGTGACCCGGTCGCTCAACATCTTCCCGGTGTGGTCGGCCGATGGCCGCGCCATCGCGTACACGTCCTACCGGCGGGGCTTTCCCGATCTGTACGTGTCGAACATCTACCAGGGTACGCCCCCTGAGGCGCCAGCGCGCGGGACCGAGCGGGTACACAACTGGCTCGGGGCATGGTCGCCCGATGGCAGCCGGATCGCCTTCACCAGCAACCGTGACGGCAACCCCGAGCTCTACGTGATGAACCGCGACGGGGGTGGCGTTCGCCGGCTGACGAACCACCCGTCCATCGATACCACGCCGACCTGGTCGCCGGGCGGCAACGAGGTGGCCTTCACCTCCGACCGTTCGGGCTCCCCGCAGATCTACGTCGTCTCGGCCGACGGCCTGGGTTCGCCGCGCCGAATCACGTCCGAGTCGTACGCGGATCGGCCGACGTGGTCGCCGGCCCCCTACAATGAGATCGCGTACGCAGGGCGCACCGGCCGCTACTTCGACATCAAGATCTACGAGGTCGCGTCCGGCATCACACGCCAGGTCACCTTCGGCGAGGGCAGCAACGAGAGCCCGGCCTTTGCCCCGCACGGCCGACACCTCGCGTTCACGTCCACGCGTCGGGGTCGATCCCAGGTCTTCGTGGTCGGTCGCGACGGCCGCGGCCTCAAGCAGTTGACGACGGCCGGCGCCAACTTCACGCCCAATTGGTCTCGCTGAGAGGAGACAGAGGAGATAGCTGTGACATCAAGGCCTGTTCGCATCAAGATTGCCCTGGCGTGTGCGCTGACGGTGCTCTTGGCCATGACGGCCAATGGGTGCACCAAGAAACCGCCGGTCGCTCGCCCCACGCCGCCCCCTCCCGACACGTCGATCATCACGGACGTCCCGCCGCCTCCTCCGCCGCCGCCCGTGTCGCCGGGTGGCGAGCGCCAGCCTGGCGGTGAGACCGCGGCAGATCGCCTGACCCCTGACGTCGATCTCGGCAGTCGCTCGCTCGACGAGCTGAACCGGGACTCCCCGCTTCAGCCGGTGTTCTTCGGCTTCGACAGCAGTGAGGTGTCGCCGAGCGGCCAGACCACGCTGACGGCCAATGCCGACGTCCTGCGACGCTACCCGTCGTGGGTCGTGACCATTGAAGGGCATTGCGATGAACGGGGAACCGCCGAGTACAATCTAGCGTTGGGCGAGCGCCGGGCGTTGGCGGCGCGGGCCTATCTCGTGTCGCTGGGGATTGCCGGCGATCGGCTCCGCACCGTGAGCTACGGCAAGGAGTTCCCGTTCGACCCCGGCCACACGGAGGATGCCTACGGCAAGAACCGCCGCGCCCACTTCGTCATCACCGCGCGCTGAAGGGACACGAGTCATGACCAGGACGCCACCGGGTGGGCGTGCAGCACGTCGCGCAATCGTCTTCGCGCTCACCGGCACGTTGGTGGTCGGCGCGGCGCCACTTCCCCTCGAGGCTGCCAACCGCGAGCATCTCCAGATGATGTCCGACATCCGGATGCTGCAAGAGCAGGCCCAGCACCTGCAACTGCTGCTCGCGTCGGTGACCGAAACGCTGAAGGCCCTCAACGCGAGGCTCGACGAGCAGGCCGAGGCCAACCGCAAGGCATTTGCCGATCAGCGTCTCCAGACCGCCGGCGTCACCGGCGACCTGCGGGTCCTGCGTGAGAAGATGGACGACACGAACGTGCGCCTCGCCTCGCTGGCCCAGGAGGTGGAGGCGTTGCGCGTATCGGTGCCGGTGCTGCCAGCTGCGGTGCCCGCCGCGGCCACGGCGGAGGATCAGGGCGCCACGCCACCCGTGGAGTCGCCCGCGCCGCCGCCCGTTGCGACGCCCCTGTCGCCCTCTCCGGGGGCCGGCATGTCGCCGCAGCGGTTGTTCGAAACCGCCTATGCCGACTATGCGTCCGGGCAGTGGGGCCTGGCGGTGCAGGGCTTCGAGGCCTTCATCAAGACGTTTCCGAGAAGCGAACAGGCCGACGACGCCCAGTTCTACATCGGCGAGGCGTATCAGCTCGACGGGCGCTTCGACCAGGCCGTGACAGCCTACGACAGGGTCGTCTCCGGGTATCCGGCGAGCGAGCAGGTGCCGCTGGCGCTCTACAAGCGAGGCCTGGCGCAGATGCGCCTCGGACAGGCCGACCGCGCCCGCGACTCGTGGGATACCGTCGTGAAGAAGTATCCTGAGAGCGACGCCGCGGTGCTGGCCAAGCAGGGCCTGGACCGGTTGGCGCGAACGCGGCGCTGACCGCGAATGACCGACAGCGTCCCACGGCGAACGCGGTCGCGATTGAGGTGTGAAGATGGGTAGTGTCAACAAGGCGATTCTCGTCGGCAACCTGGGCCGCGATGCGGAGCTCACCATGACGTCGGGCGGCGTGCCCATCGCGCGCTTCAGCGTCGCCACGACGTCGCGCACGAAGAACAGCCAGACCGGCACCTGGGAGGACCGGACGGATTGGCACCGTGTCGTGCTGTTCGGCCGGCAGGCCGAGTCGCTGCGCGACTACCTGAAGAAGGGTACGCTCGTCGGCATCGACGGCCGCATCCAGACGCGCAGCTTCGAGGACCGCGACGGCAACAAGCGCTCGGTCACCGAGGTCGTGGCGGACAGGGTCGAGCTGATCGGTGGGCGCAGCGGCGGCGGAGGCCGAGCCGCCGTGGGCCGTCAGGCTGAGCCCGACGACGAGCCATCGGTGGGCCGAGAAGAGGCTGCCGACACCGACGACGACATTCCGTTCTGACGCCTGCTCGCCCGTGGTGACGCCGTGGCCCGTCCCGCCCGACGGCTAGCGCGGCTCTCGCCTGGCGCTCCACCACCCCGGCACGCGTGGGCGGTGGAGGCCCTTCTTCGTTCACGTGGCCGCCGTCTCACCGAAGCCCTGAGCCACGAGCCTGGCCAGGACGTCGAGTGCCACCTGTTCGTCCGGCCCCTCCGCGGAGATCGTCAGCTCGCTACCTTGCGGCGCGGCCAGCAGGAGCAGTCCCATGATGCTCTTGCCGTCCACGGAGACGCCGCCTCGTGACACACGGATGGTGGACGCGAGGGTGGTGGCACGGCGCGCGAAGCGGGCGGCGGCGCGCGCATGCATGCCCAACGGGTTCGGCACCACGACGCGCTGCGACACCATGGCGCTCAGCCTTTGGCGGGCGTCGTGCCCGATCGCAGCAGGTCTGACGCCACCCAGATCGCGTCACGGGCGTAGTCGCGCATCTGCCTGGCGACGCCCAGCAGATCGGCTGACGAGCGGAGGCTCGTGAGCTTGATCAGCATCGGCAGGTTGACGCCGCTCATCACCTCGACCTGCCCTTCCTTGAGGAACGTCAAGGCGATGTTCGAGGGCGTGCCGCCGAACATGTCGGTGAGGATGAGGACGCCGCGGGGACCTTCCACTCTCGCGACGGCTCGGGCGACTTCACCGCGCGCCACCTCGGGGTCGTCCTGCCAGCCGATCGA
>JAFNAJ010000378.1 GCA_017860085.1 Acidobacteriota bacterium
GGCATCCCGATCGCCATGGGCGCCTTCGACGCGCACTACGGGGCGGTGGGCGCCGGCATTCGCACCGGCACGCTCGTCAAGATCATCGGGACCTCGACGTGCGACTGCGCCATTGCCCCGGCGCACGCGCCGATGGCCGACATCCCCGGCATCTGCGGCATCGTCAACGGGTCGATCATGCCCGGGTACTACGGCATCGAGGCGGGACAGTCGGCCGTCGGCGACATCCTGAAGTGGTGGGTCGAGGTGGTGTGCGAAGGGGACGAATCGCTCCACGACGCGCTGTCCGCCGATGCCGAGCGCCTGCGGCCCGGCGAGACGGGCCTCTTGGCCCTCGACTGGAACAACGGGAACCGCACCATCCTCGTCGACCCTCACCTCACCGGTCTCATCGTCGGCCAGACCCTGCACACGTCGCGCGGGGAGATCTATCGGGCGCTGATCGAGGCGACGGCCTTCGGCGCGCGGGCGATCATGGAGCGCCTGCGGGAGTTCGGCGTGGAGCTCGATCGCGTCGTGTGCTGCGGTGGGATCGCCGAGAAGAACCCCGTGTTCATGCAGATCTACGCCGACGCGCTGGGATCGCCGATGCACGTGGCCGGCTCGCCGCAGGCGCCGGCTCTCGGAGCGGCGCTGGCCGCCGCGGTCGCGGCCGGGGGCCCGGCCGGAGGGTACGACAGCTTCGAAGCAGCCCAGGGACGGATGACGACCGTGCAGGAGCGGGCCTATCGGCCGAGGCCGGAGGCCCGGCGCGCGTACGACGAGATCTACGCGCTGTATCGTGAGCTGCACGATGCGTTTGGCGGGGTGGCCGGGGCAACGCCCGGGCTCGGCACGGTGATGAAGCGCCTGCTGACGATTCGCGGTCGCGCGGCTGCGCACGCTCAGGCTGGCCACGCCGACGCCGACCGCGCGTGACCGCCCGAGAATCCGGAGGCCAGGACCTGTATGACGGCTGAAGCCTTACGTGAGCAGGTGTGGAAAGCCAATCTCGTGCTGGCCGAGAGCGGGCTCGTACTCGGGACGTTCGGCAACGTGTCTGGCATCGACCGCGATGCCGGCGTGGTGCTGATCAAACCGAGCGGCGTGCCCTACGAGGAGATGACGCCGGGGCACATGGTGGCAGTGGCCCTCGACACGGGCGCCGTGATCGACGGAACGCTGCAGCCGTCGTCTGACACGCCGACGCACCTCGAGCTCTACCGCGCGTTCGCCTGCGGAGGCGTGGCCCACACCCACTCGGTCACGGCCACCGCCCTCGCCCAGGCGCAGCGTCCCGTGCGGTGCATGGGGACCACGCACGCCGATTACTTTCGGGGAGACGTCCCCGTCACCAGGCCCCTGGGAGCCGACGAGGTGGCCGACGCTTATGAGAGAAATACCGGGCTCGTCATCGTCGAGACGTTTCGGGAGCTGGGCCTCGCGCCCGACGAGGTGCCCGGCGTGCTGGTGGCGCATCACGGGCCGTTCACCTGGGGCGCCGATCCGTTCGCGGCTGTCGAGCGCGCACGGGTGCTCGAGATGCTGGCCCGGATGGACGTGATCCAGCGCGCCGTGGCGCCGGACGCGCCCGCGCCCGCGCCGTTCCTGATCGACAGGCACTACCTGCGCAAACATGGCGCCGGGGCCTACTACGGACAACGACGTTCCTGAGCGAGAGGACCAGAGACCCCCATGACCACGCTCGACTGGCTCGTCATCGCGCTGTACTTCGGACTGCTGCTGGCCCTCACCTGGTGGGTGATTCGCAAGAATAAGGACACGGCCGACGACTACTTCCTCGCGGGCCGCGGCCTGGGCTGGCTCATCGTGGGGGCCTCGATCTTCGCCTCGAACATCGGCTCGGAGCACCTCGTGGGATTGGCAGGCTCGGGGGCCACCAGCGGCGTTGCGCTCGCGCACTACGAGTTGCACGCCTGGTGCCTGCTGGTGCTGGGCTGGGTGCTGGTTCCGTTCTACATCCGATCGCGCGTGTTCACGATGCCCGAGTTCCTCGAACGCCGCTTCTCGCCTGCGGCGCGCTGGGTGCTGTCGATCATCTCGCTCGTCGCCTACGTGCTCACGAAGATTGCTGTGGGCATATTCGCCGGCGGCATCGTGTTCGGCACGTTGCTGCCGGAGGTGCAGCTCACGATCGGCGAGACGACGATCAACAGCTTCTGGCTGGGGTCGGTGCTGGTCATCGGGCTCACCGGCCTGTATACCGTGCTCGGCGGCATGAGGGCCGTGGCCTACACGGAGGCCGTGCAGACGGCGGTGCTCGTGCTGGGGTCGCTGCTCCTCACCGTGTTCGGCCTGGCGAAGCTCGGCGGGTGGGCCGGGCTTCGCGCCGCGCTCGAACCGGACATGTTCAACCTCTGGAAGCCGCTCATTCCGGCCGGCGTCGAGGGCACCTGGGCGCCGGTGAAGGACGCCGGACGGATGGCGTGGTACTTCAACACCAACTACCCGTGGCTGGGCATGTTGTTCTGCGCGCCGATCATCGGCCTCTGGTACTGGTGCACCGATCAGTACATTGTGCAGCGCGCGCTCGGCGCCCCCAACGAACGCGAGGCGCGCCGCGGGACGATCTTCGCCGCCTTCCTCAAGCTGCTGCCGGTCTTCATCTTCATCATCCCCGGCATGATCGCCATCGCGCTGGCCCGCTCCGGCCAGGTGCCGGGTCTGGGCGTGCTGGTCGATGCCGAGGGGAAGACCGCCACCGAGGCGGCCCAGGGCGCGTTCCCGTTGCTCGTGCAGCACGTGATGCCCCCGGGGCTGCGCGGCGTGGTCGTGGCAGGGCTGCTCGCCGCGCTGATGAGCTCGCTGGCCGGGGTGTTCAACGCGTGCTCGACCCTGTTCACGATGGACTTGTACAAGAAGCTCCACCCGAACGCCTCGCAGCACCAGCTCGTGTGGACGGGCCGCGTGGCCACCACGGTGATGGTGCTGATCGGTTTGGCCTGGATCCCCGTGATTCAGGGCGCGCGCGGCCTCTACGAGTACTTGCAGGGCGTCCAGGCCTACCTCGCGCCGCCGATCTTCGCCGTGTTCTTCCTGGGCGTGTTCATCAAGCGCCTCAACGCGGCGGGCTGCCTCGCCGCCCTGGTCGCGGGCTTCGCCCTCGGCGTGTTCCGTCTGCTGGTGGATACCCCAGTCACGCTGAGGATGGCCGGATATGAGGCGGGCTACCCCGCGGGATCGCTGTTCTGGATTGTCAACAACATCTACTTCCAGTACTACAGCCTCTTCATCTTTCTCGTCGCCGTCGTTGTCATGGTCGGTGTCAGCTACATGACCGAGCCGCCTCCCGACGCTCAGCTGCGCGACCTGACGTATGCGACCGTGACGGAGGACCACCGCCGTGAGTCGCGTGCCAGCTGGAACCGCTGGGACGTGGCGAGCTCCGGCCTGGTGATGCTGCTGATCCTCTGTGCGTACGTCTACTTCAACGGGTAGGAGCGCGCCGGCGATGAGGCTCTTGCGCGCCGGCGTCGTCGCGGCCGCGGCCGTGCTGGCCGCGTCCGGCGATCCCCGTCCGGCGAATGGGG
>JAFNAJ010000041.1 GCA_017860085.1 Acidobacteriota bacterium
ACCGACGCGCCCGTGACGTCTGAAGGGCAAGCCTATGCGCTGATGCAGGCGGCGTGGATGCGCGACCGCGACACCTTCACGCGCGTGTTCGACTGGACCGAACGTCACCTCAAGCGGCCCGACGGGCTCTACTCGTGGCTGTGGACCGCCGACGACGGTGGGCGCGTCGTTGATGACAACTCGGCGACCGACGCCGACACCGACATCGCCTTCGCGTTGGTCCTCGCAGCCGCGGCCTTCGACGCACCGCACCTGCTCGATAGAGCCCGCGACATCGTAGTTGCCGTGCGCACGCACGCATCTCTGGCCGTCAAGCGTGGATGGATCGTGCTGCCCGGCCGCTGGGCCGCGCCGGACCGCATCACGAGCCTCTCGTATTTCTCACCCTTTGCCTACGAGTACTTCGACGAAATCGACCCGTCCGGGCGGTGGAGTGAAGCGATCCACGCGGGCTACGATCTGCTCGAGGCCTCGTTGCAGGGCCAGCCGCCCCGGCTGCCGCCGGACTTCGTGTCCGTCGATCTCGCGGGTCGACCGACCGGGCTGCCGGCCGGCTCCCGGCTCTCGCCCAACTTCTCGTACGACGCGATGCGGGTGTTCTGGCGGGTGGATCTCGACTGCCGGCTGCACCGTCGCGCCAGGGCCTGCGTGGAGCGCGGTGGCGCCAGGCAAGCGGCCGTCGTGATGGGCAGGGACGGTCGCCTGGTCGATCGCTATGCCGTCGACGCCACGCCGCTATCGACGCGCGAGTCGTTGAGCTTCTATGGAGCGCTGCTTCCGGCGGTGGAGGTGGTGGCGCCGGCGCAGGCCGGGTGGATTCGCACCCAGCGCCTGACGCCGTCGGCCCTCGACGAACTGCTGGTGCGCAACGATCGCTACTACGACTTCAACTGGACCTGGTTTGGTCTGGCCTCGACCAGCGGTCTCACCGTCGAACGCACGCCTCGCGTGCGCGAGCTCCGAGGATCCTACCGGCCGGCGACGCCCAGCGCGCCGCGCCCGAGGTAGTCGTTCAGCGTGAACGCGAACAGGATGACGAGAAAGACGAGCGAGGTGACTACCGTCACCTTGATCAGGCGATCGCTCCAGAAGACGTGCATGAAGAACAGGACGACGAGCGTCGCCTTGGTCACCGCAATGCCCATGGCCACGAAGAGGTTCGCGTTGCCCATGTCGATGTAGGTGACCGCCACCGTCATGGCGGTGAGCACCATCAGGGCCAGGAAGATGGCGACGTAGAGGCCTCTCGATGCAACGTGGTCGGACATAAGCGAACCCTGGAACCCTAGACCCTCGAACCTTGGAACCCCAGCACCCTGGAGCCCTAGAACCTTCGTCGCTCAGTGGTGTCCCACCAGGTAGAGCAGCGGGAACAGGAAGATCCAGATGATGTCGACGAAGTGCCAATAGAGGCCGCCGATCTCGACGGGCGTGTAGTACGCGGCGCTGAACCGGCCCTTGAGGGCGCCGACGAGCAGGTACAGCATGATGCCCTCGCCGATCACCATGTGCAGGGCGTGCATGCCGGTCATGGCGAAATAGATGGAGAAGAAGATCTGCGCCGTTCGCTGGTAGGGCGCATCGAACTGGAAGGTCGGCCCAGGCACCAGGTGGTGCGTGAACTTGTCCGAGTACTCGACGACCTTCACCCCGAGGAACACCACGCCCAGCACCATCGTGAGCACGAGAAACAGCGCCGTGCCGTTCTTGTTCCCGGTCTGCGCCGCGTGCACGGCGAGCGCCATCGTCAGCGAGCTGAGGATGAGGACCGCCGTGTTGAACGCACCGAGCGTCACGTCGAGGTGGTGACTGGCGGCCAGCCACACGTCGGGGTACCACGTGCGGTAGAGGATGTAGGCCATGAACAGGCCACCGAAGAAGAGCACTTCGGTGACGAGGAACACCCACATCCCGAACGTCGAGGCGTCCTTCTGCTGCTGCAGCGAGTCGAAGTGGTGCTGCAGCGCCTCGTGATGCGCGGCGGCGTGTCCGTTAGGCAAATCGCTTCTCCTGATGCGCGTACGCGTACGCCGGCTCGGTCACGACCGGCGTGACGGGGAAGTTCTCGGTGACCGGCGGTGACTGCGTCTGCCACTCGAGGCCGGTTGCGCCCCACGGGTTGTCGCCGGCCACCTCGCCCTTCTTGAGCGACCAGAGCAGGTAGATGGTCGGGATGAAGTAGCCCACGCCCAGAATCGTGGCGCCGGCTGTCGACAGCACGTTCAGCACCTGCCATTCCTCGGGATACATGTGGTACCGCCGGGGCATCCCCATGTAGCCGAGCAGGAACTGCGGGAAGAAGGTGAGGTTGAAGCCCACGAAGATCATCAGGGCCGCGAACTTCGCCCAGCCCTCGTTGTAGAGCCGCCCGGTCATCTTCGGCCACCAGTAGTGCAAGCCGCCGAGGTAGGCCATGATCGTGCCGCCGACCATCACGTAGTGGAAATGCGCCACCACGAAATAGGTGTCGTGCACGTGCACGTCGAGCCCCAGCGCGCCGAGGAAGAGCCCGGTCAGTCCGCCAATCAGGAACAGGCCCAGGAAGCCGAACGCGTAGAGCATCGGCGCCTGGTAGGAAATCGACCCACGGTAGAGCGTAGCCGTCCAGTTGAACACCTTCACGGCCGACGGCACCGCCACGAGATACGTGAGGAACGAGAACACCAGGCCGGCGAAGGCCGACTGGCTGCTGACGTACATGTGGTGGCCCCACACGAAGAACCCGATCACCGCGATGGCCAGGCTCGAGAAGGCCACGAACTTGTACCCGAAGATCTCCTTGCGCGTGAACGCCGCGATCAACTCGCTGATGACGCCCATGGCGGGCAGCACCATCACGTACACGGCCGGGTGCGAGTAGAACCAGAACAGGTGCTGGTACAGCACCGGATCGCCGCCCAGGGTCGGATCGAACACTCCGATGTGCAGCGTGCGTTCGAGGGCGACCAGGACGATCGCGATGGCCACGACGGGCGTCCCCAGGATGGCAATCAGGCTCGTCGCGTAACTCGCCCACACGAACAGCGGCAGCCTGAACCACGTCATCCCGGGCGCCCGCATCTTGTGGATGGTGACGATGAAGTTGAAGCCGGTCAGGATCGACGAAAACCCGCTGATGAAGACGCCGAGGCCCGTGAGGATGACGTGCGTGTTCGACGCCGCCGTGCTGTAGGGCGTGTAGAACGTCCACCCGGTGTCGACGCCTCCGCCAATCACGGCGGCCAGCGTGAAGAGCCCCCCGAGCACGTAGACGTACCAGCTGAGCAGGTTGATCCGCGGGAACGCCAGGTCCTTGGCCCCGATCATCAGCGGGACGAGGAAGTTGCCCAGGGTGGCGGGAATGGCGGGAATCAGGAAGAAGAACACCATCGCCACGCCGTGCATGGTGAAGACCTTGTTGTAGGTCTCCGCCTCGAAGAGGTCGCCGGCAGGGGTGAGCAGCTCGAGCCGGATCAGCAGCGCGAACAGGCCGCCAATCATGAAGAACACCGACACGGAAATCAGGTACAGGAGCGCGATCCGCTTGTGGTCTCGCGTGAGGAGCCACGACTTCGCGGTGTGCGCGACGTTGATGTAGTTCGTCTGGGTGGGGGCGGTCGCAGTATCCATTGCTCGTTCTCGACCTCTGCTACTTCGTCACCGTGTCGGCGGCGCCAGGCGCCTGCGCGCCCTCCGCGGCCGGCGCCGCGGTCTGGCCCGGGGCCTGGCCCTTCGTGCCCAGCGACTTCACGTAGGCGATGAGCTGCATGAGCTGCTCCTCGCTCACCAGGCCCTGGAAGGTGGGCATCAGTGGCTGGTAGCCTTCGACGATCTTCGCCTGCGGGTTCACGATCGACTCGCGCAGGTACTGCTCGTCGGCGGTCACCGTGCGCCCACCCTGCAACGTCACCTGCGATCCGAACACGCCGGCCAGCGACGGCCCGCGGCCGGTCGTGTCGTCGCGGTGGCAGGTGACGCAGGCGAGGTCGGTGAACAGCTTCTGCCCCATCTCGCTCATGCTGCCCGTCGCCGGACCGCCGGCCAGCCACTGCTGGAACTCGCCGGGCGCCATCACCACGACTTCGCCGATCATCCCGGAGTGCTTCTGCCCGCAGTACTCGGTGCAGAACAGCCGGTAGCGGCCTGCCTTCGTAGCCTGGAACCACAGGGTCGTGGTGCGCCCGGGCACGGCGTCCATCTTCACCCGGAAGGCCGGGATGTACACGCTGTGGATCACGTCCTCCGACCCAATCACCAGCTTCACCGGCTGCCCAATTGGCACGTGGAGCTGGTTGATCTCGCGCTGGCCCGTGACGTGCTGGAACTTCCACATCCACCGCTTGCCGACGGTGTAGATCTCCATGGCGTTGGCAGGCGGCTTGGCCATCGCGAAGTAGACCGAGGCGCCCCAGTAGAACATCACCATCGCCAGTACGAGCGGCACCGCGGTCCAGGTCAACTCGAGCGCGAGGGCCCCGTGCACCGGGGCACCAACCTCGTCCGCCCGCCGGCGCTTGTAGCGCACGGCGAAGAAGGCGACCAACGCCACGACGAGGATGGCGAAAAACGACGTGACCGCCACGATGAAGAAGTAGAGTGCGTCGACACGCCCGGCGAAGGTTGAAGCCGAATCGGGAAACAGCGGAATGTTGAACATGAGTAGCCCTACGCTCCCCGGCTGGCCGCGGCCTCGGGCGCCCGGTGATCACGCCGCCACATGACGGCCCAGAACGCCACGAGCCCGAAAATGGTCGCCGCGCCGCCAATCCGGACGGCGGTCATCGTCGCCACCCCGTACTTCCCGGTTGTCGGATCGTAGTGGTAGCAGTAGAGGAGCAGGTTGTCGACCGGCGTCCCGATCTTCTGATCCGAGGCCTCCATCAGGCCGTACTTGAGATCGCGTGCCGAGTACTCGACGCCATAGAAGTACTTCGAGACGCGGCCATCGGGCGTCAGCACGATCACCCCGGCCGCGTGCGCGTATTGCTTGATCTTGTCGTCCCACGCGTACTTGAAGCCCACCGCCTCGGTGAGCTGCGCGATCGACTCGGGCGGGCCGGTGAGGAAGTGCCAGCCGGGCTCGGATCCGGGGCGGTCGTACCGCTCCATGTAGGCGCGCTTCTTCGCCTCGGCAAGCCCAGGACCTTCCCTGGGGTTGAAGCTCACGGCCACCACGTCGAACTCGTTGCCGGCCGTGAAGGTGAGCACGCCGAGCGAGCTCACCAGGCCATTGAGCACCTGCGAGCAGAGCATCGGGCACTCGTAGTACACGAGGGCCAGGACGAGCGGCCGCTTGCCCAGGTAGTCGGCCAAACGTACAGCCTTGCCCGTCTCGTCGCGGAAGAGGACGTCGGCGGGCACCTTGGCGCCGAGCTGCTGGTCGAAGCGCACGTCTTCGAGCAGGTTCGGGCGTTCTCCCGTGGCGGTCCCCGGGGCGTAGCGCATTCCACCGGGCCCCTGCTGGGCGACGGCCGTCGCCGCGGCGGCCGCGAACACGGCAGCCGACACGAGCCCGGCCACGATGCGCGCGGTGATGTTCGTCATGCCTTGCCTCTCGTTCCCCGGGACGGCTTGGAAGTCGGCCCCGGTGTTCACTGCTTCGGCGGCACCGCAGCCGATGCCGCATCCTCCGGCGACGCGGACGCTCCAGGCGCGGGCGCGGGAGCCGGCACCGGCGGCAGGGCCGGCAGGCCGTGCTCTGCGACCAGTTCGATGGCGCGTTCGATCGGGATCTGCGCGATGCCGTTCTGCTTGTCCACCCACGCGTAGCGCTCGAGCACCTGCCGCTGAGCCTCCTGGTACTGCTCGAGGTCGAGATAGGGCGTCGTCTGCAGCCGCGGTGCCGGCGGCAAGCGGTCGCCCGTTCGCTGCGCCAGCGCGGGCGTCGGCGCCTCCCGCCTGGTTACCGCCGCGCCCCACGCGCCCAGCGCGTACCACAGGGCTACGAACACCAGGGCGAGGAACGCCAGCATGAGGAAATACAGCCGCCACGCGCTGCCCAGGTCGGCGTCGGTGGGCTCGTGGCCAAGCGCCGGGCCGCCGTGCTGGTGCGGATCAGTGTGAGCCATGGTTCGCGAGCGCTTCCTTCAAGTACGGGTCGTTGACCGGGAGGATCGGGCGGCCTCGCAGGTAGTGGCAGAAGGCCGCTACCCAGACACCCCCGACTCCCACCAGGGCGGCGACGTCGATCCACCCGATGTAGATCCCCTCATGGAACTGCGGCGACACCTGGAACATCACGTCCACGGTGCGCATGACGAACAGCAGCAGCGCGATCGGCATCAGCAGGCGAAGGTTCTGCTTGATGTCGGCCGACAGCAGCATCGCAAACGGCAGCGCGAAGTGCAGCAGCACGAGCGCGAACATCACGAACTGCCACCCGTTGCTGAGGCGGCGGATGTACCAGGGAATCTCCTCGGGCAGGTTCGCCGACCAGATGATCAGGAACTGCGAGAAGGTGAAGTAGGCGTACAGCATCACGAAGGCGAACAGCAACTTGCCGAGATCGTGCAGGTGCTTCGACTGCACGACGCTCGACATCGGCTCCGACTTGGTGAGCGTGAAGAGCACGATGATGATGAAGGCGAGCGCCGAGAGCCCCTGCCCGCCCACCATCACGAAACCGTAGATGGTCGAGAACCAGTGGGGGTCGACCGACATCATCCAGTCGATGGCCGCCAGCGAGACCGTCAGGCCATAGATCACCAGGCCGGGCCCGCTCAGCCGCGCAAAGCGACGATCGAGACCCGCGGCGCCGCCCTGATCCTGCTGCGACGACCACTTCGTGAGCAGGAACGCCATCCCGCTCCAGAGCAGGAAGTAGATGAGCGTGCGCGCCACCCAGAAAGGCGTGTTGAGGAACGGGGCCTTGTGCAGCAGGATCGGATCCTTCGCCACCAGCTCGGGTTGTGCCCACTCGTAGACGTGCTCGAGGCCGAAGATGAGCGGGACGAACAGCAGGGCCACGAGCGGCAGCGTCTTGGCGGCCGCCTCGAGGATGCGGCGAATCACCAGTCCCCACGCGCCGCCCGAAAGGTGATGCACCATCAGAAGGGCCAGGCAGCCGAGCGACACCCCGCTCCAGAAGATGAACGCCACGAGGTATGACTGGAAGAACTGTGGCCGGTTGACGAACGCGCCGCCGATGAGCGCCACGAGGCCGATCACGCCGACCATCGCCGCCTGCCGGCGGATGCGATCCACCGACGCGGGCACCTCGAACCCGCGGGCCACGGTGGGTTCAGTCATGAGTCTGCCCTCCCTCGGGCGCCTTCCCGTCGAGCCGCTCCCGGTCCGGTGCCGGGAGATCGGCCGCCTTGACGTTGCGGCTGAACTGCAGCGTCCGCACGTACGCCACCACGGCCCATCGGTCGGCGGGGGCGATCTGTGCCGAGTAGTCCTGCATGGCCCCGAAGCCGTTGGTGATGACGTCGTAGATGTAGCCGGCGGGCTGGGCGCGCAACCGATCCGAGTGGTACGAGGTGGGCTGCTTGAACCCGCGCTGCACGATCATGCCGTTGCCGTCGCCGGTCACGCCGTGGCACGGCGAGCAGTAGATGTTGTACCGGCCCTGCCCCCGCTTGACGAGATCCCGCGTGATGGGCACGGGGAGGTCGGCGACGAACGTGGCCCCCTGCTTGCCCGTGTAGAACACGGGGTCGGCCCGCAGGAACCCGCGAGCGATCGTCCCGCCGACGATCGGGCGCGAAGCCCGACCGTCGGCGAAGAAGTCGCTCGCCTCGAGCGGGTCGTACCGGGGCGCCTGGTGCATGTCCTGGCGGCATCCGGCTGACATCGCCAGGGCCGTCGCGAGCACCGCGCCTGCCAGGACCCGGACACGTCGCCTGCCGAACGCCGATCGCCGGCCGCCGATCGCCGAGTCCCGGGCCCTGAGTCCCGAGTTATGCCTCAACATCACTCACCTCGGTGGCCCCGAGACCCGTCAGGAAGCGCCGCGTCTCCGCCGCATCGAACTTGGGGTCGGTCGCCTCGATGCACAGGAAGAACGCGTCCGTCGAGGCGTGCTCGCGGAACCGCGCCACGTTGAACACCGGGTGATACGGCAACGGCAGCCCGTTGAACACCAGCATGCTCACCAGCGCCGTGATGCCGGCAAACAGAATCGTGGTCTCGAACGTCGGGATGATGAACGCCGGCCAGCTGTTGAGCGGTCGACCGCCGATGTTGTGGGCGTAGCCCGAGAACATGGCAGGCACCCACGACAGCTCGATCATCGACGTGTAGTAGCACAGCGACAGCCCGGCGCCGAGCCCGGCCATCCCCGCCAGCAGCACGGCCGTCTGCACCTTGCGGTCGGCCTGGCCGATGGCCTCGGCCAGCCCGTGGATCGGGATGGGCGAATACGCCTCGACCGTCCGGTAGCCCGCCCCATACGCCTTCCGGGCCGCGTCGAGCAGCTCTTCCGGTCCCCTGAACTCGGCCATCACCCCGTGAAGGCCCTTCGACTTGGTCTGCACGTCCATCGCGCCTCGCCCCTCGCGCTACTCCATCATCTCCACGTGCTTGCCCGGGCTCTTCTTGTGCACCAGCTCGCGCATCTCGAAGATCGAAATCATCGGCAGCACCCGGAGGAACAGGTAGAACAACGTCAGGAACAAGCCGATCGTCCCGAGGTAGATCGCCCAGTCCCACACCGTGCCGGCGTACATGCCCCACGACGACGGCAGGTAGTCGCGGTGGAGGCTGGTCACGACGATGACGTAGCGCTCGAGCCACATGCCGACGTTGACGATGATCGACACGATGAAGAGGGGCACCGGGCTGGTGCGCACCTTCTTGAACCAGAGCGTCTGCGGCATCACGCCGTTGCAGAACACCAGCGCCCAGAGCGCCCACCAGTAAGGGCCGGTCATGCGGTTCCAGATGACGAAGCCCTCGTAGTAGCTCGCGCTGTACCAGGCGACGAACGCCTCCATCATGTAGCCGTAGAACACGATCCAGCCCGTCGCCAGCATCACCTTCGCCATGGCGTCGAGGTGTCGCTCGGTGATCAGCCCCTTCAGGTTGTAGACGGCCCGGATCGGGATGAGCAGCGTCAGCACCATCGCGAAGCCCGAGTAGATGGCGCCGGCCACGAAGTACGGCGGGAAGAGCGTGGCGTGCCAGCCAGGGATCAGCGACACCGCGAAGTCGAAGCTGACGACGGTGTGAACCGAGAGCACCAGGGGGGTCGAGAGCCCGGCGAGGAGCATGTAGGCCGTCTCGTACCGCCGCCAGTGTGCCGCCGACCCGCGCCATCCCATTGCCAGGACGCCGTAGATCGTCTTCGCGAGGCGCCCCTGGGCCTTGTCGCGCATCGTGGCCAGGTCGGGGATGAGCCCCGTGAACCAGAACACGGCGGAGATGGTGCCGTAGGTCGACACCGCGAACACGTCCCAGATGAGCGGGCTGCGGAACTGCGGCCACATGCCCATCGTGTTGGGGTAGGGCAGCAGCCAGTACGCGGCGAGCCACGGTCGGCCGGTGTGGAACAGCGGGAACTGCAGCGCGCAGATGACCGCAAAGAGCGTCATGGCCTCGGCCGCGCGGTTGATCGACATCCGCCACTGCTGACGGAACAGGAACAGGATCGCCGAGATCAGCGTCCCGGCGTGCCCGATGCCGATCCACCAGACGAAGTTGATGATCGCGAACCCCCAGCCCACGGGCTGGTTGATGCCCCAGACGCCGGTGCCCTTGAACAGCAGCATCGTGACGCCCAGCAGAAACAACTGGAGCAACAGGAACCCGATGCCGAAGTTCGCGAACCAGAACAGCGGCGTCTTGAGCGTCAGGACGATGCCGCTGATCGTGTCGGTGACGCTCTTGAACGTCTGCCCGGGCGCGAGTACCGGCACCTCGTCGGGCGCGGTCGGAACGGCTTGGCGCGTAAGCTCAGAGGCCATGCTCACTCAACAGAAGGTTCTTCAGGGTCCAGGGTTCAGTGCGACTCCGAGGCCGTTGGCTCACCGTGCGGTTGGGCAGCGGGAGCCAGCGTGGGGTGCGGGTTGCGCACGGCCGCGAGGTACGACGTCCGCGGGCGCGTGTTCAGCTCGGCCAGCACGCCGTAGTCGCGCGGCTCCTTCTTCATCCGCGCCACCCGCGATTCGGGGTCGTTGATGTCGCCGAAGACGATCGCCTGCGTCGGGCAGACGGCCTCGCACGCCGTCACCACCTCGCCGTCTCGGATCCTCCGATCCTCGCGCTTGGCGTCGATGCGGGCCTGGTTGATGCGCTGCACACAGTAGGTGCACTTCTCCATCACGCCGCGGCTGCGCACGGTCACGTCGGGGTTGCGTGCCATCTTCAGGCTGGGCGTCGTCCAGTCGGAGTAGAGCAGGAAGTTGAAGCGACGGACCTTGTACGCGCAGTTGTTCGAGCAGTACCGCGTGCCGACGCACCGGTTGTAGACCATGTCGTTGAGGCCTTCCGTGCTGTGCACGGTGGCTGCCACCGGGCACACGACCTCGCACGACGCGTTCTCGCAGTGCTGACACATCATCGGCTGGAAGTACGTGTCGGGCTGGTCCACGTTCCCCACGTAGTACCGGTCGATGCGTATCCAGTGCATTTCGCGCTGCCGCATCACCTGGTCCTTGCCGACCACCGCGATGTTGTTCTCCGACTGGCAGGCGACGACGCACGCGCTGCAGCCGGTGCACGCGTTCAGGTCGACCGCCATGCCCCACGAGTAGCCGTCGTACGACCAGGTGTTGCCGTGCAGCGTGGTGCTTGCGTCGGGGGTGTGCCCCAGGTGATGCGCAAACGCGGGCTCGCTCTTGTAGAGGGGCAGCGACGCCGCGCGAACGTGGTTGCGTCCCTCGAGGGCGAAGTGCGCCTGCGTGCAGGCAATCGGATACCGGCCGCCCGCAGCCTTCAGCTCGAGGCCGTCCGCCATCCAGGGGTGGGAGGAGGGACGCAGGGGATTGACGTCGACGCCAACACCGTTACCGACACGGCCCGCCCGCGTGCGCCCGAACCCGATGGTGACCATCACCGACTCGTTGGGCTGGCCGGGCAGAATCCACACGGGGATCTGCACCTCCTGGCCGTGTGCCGAGAGGGTCACGAGGTCGGTGGACTGGTGGACGCCAAGGACGCCGCCGAAGTCCCCGCTCCGCAAACCGAGCCGTTCGGCGGTGGCCGGGCTCACCACGGCCACGTTGTCCCAGACGACCTTCGTGATCGGCTTCGGAAGTTCCTGGAGCCAGCCGTTGTTGGCAAACCGCCCATCGTAGACGCCGGGGTCCGGGCGGAACGTGATTTCGAGCCCCTTCCGCGTGGTGTCGGCGGCCGGGCCGATGGCGCTCGGAGAGAGCGTCACGCTCCTGGCGGGGAGCGCCGTACCGGCAACGAACCCGTCGTGCACCGATTCGCGCCAGAACGCTTCAAAGCTCGCGTACTCGCCGCCGTCGGCCTTCTGCAGCGAGCCGAACGGGCCCCGTCCGCGCTGCTCCCACGCGCGCGTCCAGAATTCCCTCACGATGTCGTAGGGCTTGCGATCGAGCTGACCCGTCATGACCGCGACCAACTCGAGCGCCGACCGACACTGCTCGTAGAGCGGCGCGATGAGCGGCTGGCAGATGGTGACGGTGCCGTCGAACGCCACCGCATCTCCCCACGACTCGAGGAAGTGCGTCTGCGGCACGTGCCAGTGACACAGGGCCGCGGTCTCGTCCTCGAACAGGCCAAGGTGCACGCGAAGGGCGACCTTGTTCATTCGCTCGGCGAAGCGCAGGTCCGGCGGCGCTGCATAGACCGGGTTGGCTCCAACGATGACCAGCACGTCGACCTTGCCCGCGTCCATGTCGGCCGCCAGTTCGGCGAGTGCCCGTCCGTGCTCGGCTGGCCGTGCCTCGGCCATTTCCGTGTAGGAGACCGTCTCTCCGGCGTTGCCGAGGGCATCGTTGATGGCGTGCGCCAGCGCGTGAACCGCAGCCGGCTGGTGCTCGCCGGCGATC
>JAFNAJ010000379.1 GCA_017860085.1 Acidobacteriota bacterium
AGGACGCCGAGCACGGCCGATCCGACCGAAGCGGAGCGGCGTGTGACCGACACGATCGATCGGACTCGTCGGCTGCTTGAACGCGTCCGCGTGGGATCGCTCGACCGTGAGACACGCCTGCAGTTCGACAACGCGAAGCGATTCGTCACCCAGGCCGAAACTGCGCTGCGCGCGAAGAACTACCTGTTTGCTACCTACCTGGCCGACAAGGCGGAGGCGCTCGCGAAAGATCTCGCCGGGCGCTGACGAGTGCGGCGTTCCCCCAACTGACGCTGTGACAGCAGGATGCGGGCAAGCCGGGCACTTCCTGCCCGGCGTCAACATATTGCGTCTGCCCTAAAAACGAGCCACCATATCTGGTAGATCTAAGTCTTGACAACGTTGCAACAACGGTCGCATACTCGTCGGCCGTAGCGCGAATAACCGCCTGCGAGAAATCCCAGCTTCTCGCTCGGGTCCACGGCGTATTCAGCCCCCACGCGCTGACGGGTTTGCGCTCGAACCGGAGCCATCGAGGCCCCGGGGAGGACGCTCATTCGGCTCGCGGCCGCGAACACGAACGAGGAGCGCAGGGCATTCTGCGCTTCGCGGAGGCCGGCGACGACGAGGTGCCCGTTGCCGCGCAGCACGGCGCGGGGGGCGCTACGGTGTTTGTGGCGCGAGCGGCAGGGCTCGCGCCGGGCAGGAACAGTCAGCGTGAGCGTGGTGGCCGTTGCCAGGGGACGACGAGCCGCCCGAGCGGCGGAGGTGAGCAATGCAGAGAGGGGTAACCCAGCACACCGGCACGACGGGTCATCAGGCACCGGTCCCGGCGTCGACCCCGACGATACCCGGACTCGAGTTCCCGCGCTACTTCACGCGGGAGGGGGTGGATCCGTTCGACGAGGTCGAGTGGGAGCTGCGCTCTGCCGTGATTGCCAACGAGCGCGGGGAGCTGGTGTTCGAGCAGCGTGACGTCGAGTTCCCGAAGTTCTGGTCGCAGCAGGCGACGAACATCGTGGTGTCGAAATACTTCCGCGGCATGCTGGGCACGCCCGACCGCGAGCGCAGTGTCCGGCAGCTGGTGGGCCGTGTCGTCGATACGATCACCGAGTGGGCGCGGCGGCAGAAGTACTTCGCGTCGGAGGACGATCTCCAGGCGTTCAGCGACGAGCTCAAGCACATCCTCGTCTTCCAGAAGGCGGCGTTCAACAGTCCCGTCTGGTTCAACGTCGGCATCGAGAAGCAGCCCCAGTGCTCGGCCTGCTTCATCAACTCGGTGCAGGACACGATGGAGTCGATCCTGACGCTGGCCCGGACCGAGGGCATGCTCTTCAAGTACGGGTCGGGCACGGGCACCAACCTGTCGTCCATCCGCTCGTCGCGCGAGCCGCTGGCCGGCGGCGGCACGGCGTCTGGCCCCGTCTCGTTCATGAAGGGCTACGACGCGTTCGCCGGCGTCATCAAGTCGGGCGGCAAGACGCGGCGCGCGGCCAAGATGGTGATCCTCAACGCCGATCACCCGGACGTCGGCGACTTCATCAGGTGCAAGGTGGAAGAGGAGAAGAAGGCCTGGGCGCTCATCGACGCCGGCTACGACGGGTCGTTCACGGGCCCGGCGTACTCCTCGGTGTTCTTCCAGAACTCCAACAACAGCGTGCGCGTGACCGATGACTTCATGCGGGCCGTGCTCGACGACAAGGAGTGGACGACGCGGGCCGTCCTGTCGGGCGACGTGATGGACTCGTATCGCGCGCGCGACCTGATGCGGATGATCGCCGAGGCCACCTGGGTGTGCGGCGACCCCGGGATGCAGTTCGACACGACCGTCAACGACTGGCACACCTGCCCCAACACGGCGCGCATCAACGCCAGCAACCCGTGCTCCGAGTACATGTTCCTCGACGACTCGGCCTGCAACCTGGCATCGCTCAACCTGATGAAGTTCGTCGACGAGCGAGGCGAGTTCGACGTCGAAGCCTTCAAGCACGCGGTGCGGGTCGTGATCACGGCCCAGGAGATCCTGGTCGACAACGCCAGCTACCCGACGCGGGCGATCGAGCGCAACAGCCACGAGTACCGTCCGCTGGGGCTCGGCTACGCGAACCTCGGCGCGCTGCTGATGTCGCGCGGCGTGCCGTACGACAGCGACGAGGGGCGCGACTACGCGGCCACCATCACCGCCATCATGCACGGGGAGGCCTACGCCCAGTCGTCGCGCGTCGCGCGCGACCACGGCGGGCCGTTCGTCGGCTACGAGAAGAACCGCGAGCCCATGCTGCGCGTGATGCGCAAGCACCGGGCGGCGCTCAAGGACGTCAACTGGACCCACGTGCCGAAGGGGCTGTACGAGGCGGCAAAGCAGACGTGGGACGAGTGTGTCGAACTCGGGGAGCAGTTCGGCTACCGCAACGCGCAGGCGACGGTGCTCGCGCCCACCGGGACCATCGGGTTCATGATGGACTGCGACACGACGGGCGTCGAGCCGGACATCGCCCTGGTGAAGTACAAGAAGCTCGTGGGCGGGGGGTTGATGAAGATCGTCAACAACACCGTGCCCATGGCGCTCGAGAAGCTGAGCTACAGCCCGGCGCAGGTGCGCGAGATCGTCGAGTACATCGACGAGAACGAGACCATCGAGGGCGCGCCACACCTCAAGGACGAGCACCTGGCTGTGTTCGACTGCGCGTTCAAACCGTCGCGCGGCACCCGTTCGATCCACTACCTCGGCCACATCAAGATGATTGGCGCGGTGCAGCCGTTCATCTCGGGTGCGATCAGCAAGACGATCAATGTGCCCAAGGACGCGACGGTCGAGGAGATCGAGCGGGCGTATCTCGAGGCGTGGAAGCTCGGCTCGAAGGCCGTCTCGATCTACCGCGACGGCAGCAAGCGCACCCAGCCGCTCAACACGTCGAAGGACGTGAAGGCCGCCGTGAGCGAGTTGGTGTCGGCGCAGCCCGTGCGACGCAAGCTGCCCGACGAGCGGCAGGCGATCACGCACAAGTTCGACATCGCGGGCCACGAAGGCTACATCACGGTGGGGCTCTTCGAGGACGGCACGCCGGGCGAGATCTTCCTCGTCATGGCCAAGGAGGGATCGACCATCTCCGGGTTCGCCGACGCGTTCGCCCAGGCGATCTCGTACGCGTTGCAGTACGGGGTGCCGCTCCAGGTGCTCGTGGACAAGTTCAGCCACGTGCGCTTCGAGCCGTCTGGCATGACGAGAAACGCGGAGGTGCGGTTCGCGAAGTCGATCGTCGACTACGTGTTCCGCTGGATGGCCACCAAGTTCCTGTCGCCCGAGGCGAAGTTCCGCGCCGGCGTGAACATGGAAGAGCCGCACGCCGTGGCAACGGTCGTTGCGAGCCACGCGCCGGCGAACGCGGCCACGGTGGGAGAGGTGAAGCCGGCGACCGCTGCACAGGAGTACGCCGCGATCCAGAACCAGGAGGATGCGCCGCCCTGCCCCACGTGCGGCTCGATCATGATCCGCAACGGGGCCTGCTACAAGTGCGCCAACTGCGGCACGACGAGCGGCTGCGC
>JAFNAJ010000042.1 GCA_017860085.1 Acidobacteriota bacterium
CGGCGACGCGCCGCGCCAGCTCGTCCAGCTGCGCGTCGGTCAACACCGTTGCCCCCCCGAGCGCAGGACGTGGAGGCGCCACGGGTCGTGCCAGCGGCCGCTCTCCCAACTCGTCGGCGAGCAGCGCGGAGAATGCGTCCGCGAGCACCCCGTCGTCGGCCGCGTCGCTCGGCAGCTCCGCCGCGGGCGCCTGGTCGAACTCGCGGGTATCACCCGAGTCCGGCCGTGGCGTCGGCACCGGCGCCCCCGCCAGCGCCTCATCCAGCCGATCCAGATAGTCGTCGAGCGACGTCGACATCTCCGACCCTGGGCCCGGCTCGAACGGGTAGCCGTCGGCGGCCGCCGAGATGGAGGCGGGCTGGGCCTGCGATCGTGGCGCCTCGCCGAGCAACTGCCTCACCAGCGCAATCACCATGTGCGGCTCGAACGGTTTGGCGAGCACACCGTCGCACCCGACCGTGGCAGCGCGAGCCTCGTCGATCTGCTCGAAGGCTCCGGTCATCAGTACCACGGGGATGTGCGCGAGGTGCGGCGTGCCCTTGACGTGCGCCGCCACGGCATAGCCGTCCAACTCTGGCATGCTGACGTCGGCGAGCACGATGTCCGGCCGGTCCGTCTCGAGCCGGTCGACCGCCTGCCGCCCGTTCCCGACGGCGATCACCTGCATGCCCTCATCGGCGAACGTCAGTTCGATCACGCGCTGGACGGTGACGCTGTCGTCGGCCAGCAGCAGCTTCTTGGCCATGGATCCCCCTCAGACGCGCTCCAGGCGCGGCTGGGCGTTCGCCTTGATGAAGTCGATGATCTCCTGCATCGGGCTGCCCGGCAGGAAGATGCCGGACACGCCGGCGGCCCGCAGCTTCGGGATGTCGACGTCGGGAATGATCCCGCCGACGACGACGAGGACGTGGTCGAGCCCTTTGTCACGCAGGAGCTCGACCACGCGAGGGCACACGTGCATGTGGGCGCCCGAGAGAATCGACAGCCCCACGACGTCGGCGTCCTCCTGCAGCGCGGCTGCGACGATCTGCTCGGGCGTCTGGCGCAGGCCGGTGTAGATGACCTCCATGCCGGCATCGCGCAGCGCGCGGGCGATGACCTTGGCGCCCCGGTCGTGGCCGTCCAGGCCAGGCTTGGCAACAATCACGCGGATCTTGTTCATCTGGGTTACCCGTGGCCGTTGGTCCGCCACCACTCGCGTGGCCGACACCCGTCAGATGACGGGCTCCTCCTCCCACTCGCCCCACACGTCACGCAGGGCGTCGCACATCTCGCCAACCGTGGCGTACGCCCGCACGCACTCGAGCAGCGGCTCCATGGTGTTCCCTGTCCCCGCTGCCGTCTCCCGAAGCTGGTCGAGCGCGCGGCCGACGCGACCACCGTCGCGATCCCGTCGCACGCGGTCCAGGCGTGCCAACTGGCGCTCGGCCACCGACTCGTCGATGTAGAGGGTCGGGATCGGCTCTTCCCGGTCCGCGACGAAGTCGTTCACCCCGACGATGACCTTGTCCTTCTTCTCGACCGCCTGCTGGAACTTGTACGCGCTCTCGGCGACCTCGCGCTGGGGATACCCGTGCTCGATCGCCGCCACCATCCCACCCATCCGGTCGATGGTCTCGAAGTAGCCGTACGCACCATCTCGCATGTCGCGCGTGAGCGACTCGACGTAGTAGGACCCACCGAGCGGATCCACGCTGCTGGTCACACCGCTCTCGTAGGCGATCACCTGCTGGGTCCGCAACGCGATGGTGACCGCCTCCTTCGTCGGCAGGGCCAGCGCCTCGTCCAACGAGTTCGTGTGCAGCGACTGCGTGCCCCCCAGCACGGCCGCCAGCGCCTGGATGGCCGTCCGCACAACGTTGTTGTAGGGCTGCTGCGCCGTCAGGGACACGCCCGCGGTCTGCGTGTGGAAGCGCAGCTTGAGCGACCGCTCGTCGCGAGCGCCAAACCGGTCGCGCATCACCTCGCTCCAGATGCGCCGCGCCGCGCGGTACTTCGCGATCTCCTCGAAGAAATCGTTGTGCGCGTTGAAGAAGAACGAGATGCGCGGCACGAACCGGTCGACGTCGAGCCCAGCGTCGATGCCCCACTGGACGTACTCGATGCCGTCGCGCAACGTGAACGCCAGCTCCTGCAGCGCCGTCGCACCGGCCTCGCGGATGTGGTACCCACTCACCGAGATGGTGTTCCAGCGCGGCACCTGGTCGGCGCAGAACGCAAAGACGTCGGTGATGAGGCGCATCGAGGGGCGCGGGGGGTAGATGTACTCCTTCTGGGCGATGAACTCCTTGAGGATGTCGTTCTGGATCGTGCCCGACAGCCGTCCCCAGTCGGCGCCCTGCTGCTCGGCCACGACGAGGTACATGGCGAAGATCATCGACGCCGGCGAGTTGATGGTCATCGACGTCGTGACGTCGGCGAGCGAGATCCCGTCGAACAACCGCTCCATGTCGGCCAGCGAGCTGATGCTCACGCCGCACTTGCCGACCTCGCCAAGCGACAAGGGATGGTCGGGGTCACGCCCCATCAACGTCGGCAGGTCGAACGCAACGCTGAGGCCTGTGCCACCTGCCTCCAGCAACTCCTTGTACCGCGCGTTGGTCTCCTCGGGCGTGCCGAACCCTGCGAACTGGCGCATGGTCCACAGCTTGCCCCGGTACCCCGTTTCGTGGATGCCGCGCGTGTACGGGAACCGGCCCGGATCGGCCAGGTTGGTCTCGTAGTCGAAGCCGGGCACATCGTCGGCCGTGTAGAGGCGACGCACGTCTCGACCCGATACCGTCGTGAACGGCCCGCTGCGTTCCGGAGCCTTCGCGAGGGCCGGCTCGAGGACGCGCGCCTCCCACCGGCCGCGGCCGGACGTCGTCGGGGGCGTGGCTGTCTTCATGCCGCTCATTATAGAGGCCTTTGGGCCCCTCCTTGACTGCCCCAGCCCCCCGGGCTACGCTGACGATGTTGCGTGGCCATCCCCCGGGCCACGGTGCCGCCGCCGAACGGTCTTCGGCCGGGCGATCCCTCCACTTCCCTTCCAGGAGCGCGTCTGTGAGCGCCAAACAGTTCAACTCATTCGAAATGGCCCAGCAGCAGTTCGACCGTGTGGCCGACCTGCTCGGGCTCGACCAACCGACGCGGGAGCTCTTGAGAGTCCCGTTGCGGGAGTACCAGTTCAGCATCCCGGTCCGGATGGACGACGGAACGGTGCGGGTCTTCAGAGGGTTCCGGGTGCAGCACAACGACGCCCGTGGGCCGTCGAAAGGTGGCATCCGCTTCCACCCGCTCGAGACGGTCGACACCGTCCGCGCCCTGGCCATGTGGATGACGTGGAAGTGCGCCGTGGTCGACATCCCGCTGGGCGGCGGCAAGGGCGGCGTGGTGTGCGACCCGCACAACCTCAGCCAGCGCGAGCAGGAGTCCATCTGCCGAGGCTGGGTGCGGCAGATGGCCCGCAACGTCGGCCCGGTGACTGACGTGCCGGCCCCGGACGTGATGACGACGCCGCAGCACATGGTGTGGATGGTCGACGAGTTCGAGACCATTCACGGCGGGCGCTACCCGGGGTTCATCACGGGCAAGCCCGTCGGCTTGGGCGGGTCGCTGGGACGCACCGAAGCCACGGGCTACGGCGTCGTGTACACGATCCGTGAGGCGCTCAAGGAGCTCAACGTGAGCCCGGGCTCGACCTCGGCCAGCGTGCAGGGCTTCGGCAACGTCGCGCAGTACGCCGTGCGGCTCTATCGCCAGATCGGCGGGACGGTGGTCTGCGTGTCGTCGTGGGACCAGGCAGACCAGACGTCGTATACCTTCCGCAAGGCCTCCGGGGTCGACCCCGACGAACTGGTCGGCATCACCGATCACTTCGGCGGCATCGACAAGCAGAAGGCCCGAGACCTCGGCTACGAAGTCCTCCCCGGCGAAGCCTGGATCGCGCAGGACGTCGACATCCTGATCCCGGCCGCCCTCGAGAACCAGGTCCGCGGCGACAACGTCGGCAAGGTGTCGTCGCACGTCAAGATCGTCGCGGAGGGCGCCAACGGCCCGACGACCCCCGAGGCCGACAAGGCGCTGCAGGCGCGCGGCATCTTCGTCATCCCCGACTTTCTGGCGAACGCCGGGGGCGTGACCTGCAGCTACTTCGAGCAGGTCCAGAGCAACATGAACTACTTCTGGGAGAAGGACGAGGTGCTCAGCAAGCTCGACACCAAGATGACGTCGGCTTTTGCCGCGGTCAGCGAACTGGCGCGCCGGCAGAAGCTGTTCTCCCGTGATGCCGCCTATGTCATCTCGATCAGCCGAGTGGCCAAGGCGTGCAGGGAAAGGGGTTGGGTGTAGCGCGGGCGTCGTCCTCGAGCCATGACCAGCGGTCAGTCACCCGCGCCGCTCGACAAGCTGCTCGAAACCCTCCAGGAGCGGGCCAAGGAACTCAACTGCCTGTATCGCGTCCATGAGCTGCTCGACCGGCCCGAGGCGTCCCTCGACGAGGTGTGCCGCGGGCTGGTCGAGACGCTGCCTGCCGGGTGGCGGTACCCGGCCTCCTGCTGGGCGCGCGTGACGCTCGAGGGCGTCGTCTACGAGCCCCCGGGTCTCTCGGAGAGCCCCTGGGTGCAGCGCGCCACGGTCGTCGTCCAGGGCGAGGAGGTGGGAATCATCGAGGTCGGCTACGTCACGCAGATGCCGCGTGCCGACGAGGGTCCCTTCCTGAAGGAAGAGCGGAAGCTGATCGACACGATCGCCGAACGCCTCGCGCACTTCCTCATGCAGCGCAGGCTGCAGAACACGCTCCAGAACTGGCGGAGCTCACGCGACGGCCGCGGCGGCGAGACGCGTCCCGAGTGGTGGGTGATCGTCGACTTCCTGCGGAACACCGATCACCACCTGCTGATGCGGCTGTCGCGGCGGATGGTCAACCACCTCTGCTGGAACGGCGTCGAGGAGGCCCAGCAGCTGCTGCAGCGCTTCGCGCAGAGCCAGCGAGGCGACGACAGCGACCACTGGGAGGACAACCGGCCGTTGCAGAAGCGCAGCCTCGACTCGCTGATGGCAGCGACCGAAGACGCGTTTCGCATCGCCGCGGCCAACCTCAGCCGTGACGAGATCGTCGGGTGCATCCAGCGCTGGATCAAGGATGACAAGTCGGGGTTCCTGATCGAGACCGTCGAGAACCAGGGCAGCTCGCTCTCCCAGATCGCCGATTCGATCGAGCGGTTCCATCAGATGGCGCTGGGCGACCGTGACCTGTCACGCACCATGCAGCTGGCCCTGCGCGCCTCGCTGATTCGCCGCTTCTTCACCGACGACCTCGAGTTCGTGCACCGTGCGAAGCGCTACGTCGAGGTCGACGACTTCTATCCGCTGATGCAGCGCGTCATCAGCCCGCCCGGGAGCCACGGCAAGCTCGGCGGCAAGAGCTCGGGCCTGTTCCTCGCCTGGCAGATCGTGAGAAAGTCGCCCGAGTACTCGGCAGCGCTGGGTGAGATCAAGGTGCCCCGGACGTTCTACCTGACGTCCGACACGCTGCTCGACTTCATCGAGTTCAACAACCTCGAGGACGTCTACGACCGGAAGTACCTGGAACTCGACCAGATTCGCCGCGAGTACCCGCACATCGTCCAGGTGTTCAAGAACTCGACGTTCTCGCCGCAGATCGTCAAGAGCCTCTCACTCGCGCTCGACGAGTTCGACACGCGTCCCCTCATCGTCCGCAGCTCCAGCCTGCTGGAAGACCGGGTCGGGTCGGCCTTCTCCGGCAAGTACAAGAGCCTGTTCCTCGCCAACCAGGGCAACAAGCGCGAGCGGCTGGCCGCGTTGATGGACGCCATCGCCGAGGTCTACGCGTCGGTCTTCAGCCCCGACCCGCTCGAGTACCGTGCCGAGCGCGGGCTCCTCGACGTGCACGAGGAGATGGGCGTGATGATCCAGGAGGTGGTCGGGACGAGGGTCGGCCAGTACTACCTGCCCGCGTTTGCCGGCGTGGCCTTCAGCAACAACGAGTTCCGCTGGTCGGCGCGCATCCGCCGCGAAGACGGGTTGATCCGGCTGGTCCCCGGGCTCGGAACGCGCGCCGTCGATCGGCTGAGCGACGATTACCCCGTGCTGCTGGCGCCGGGCAAGCCTGGACTGCGGGCCAACGTCACGGCCGACGAGATCGTGCGGTACTCGCCGCGCAAGGTCGACGTCATCAACCTCGACAGGCAGACGTTCGAGACGGTGCCGATTGCCCAGTTGCTGCGCGAGTGCGGTGACGAATACCCGATCCCCGAGCAGGTCTTCTCGGTGTTCGATGGAGAACGCGTGCGGCGCGCGATGGGACTCGAGCTCGACCCGTCCGCGGGAAACCTCGTCACCACGTTCGAGGGGCTCGCCGCCGACACGTCCTTCATGGCACGGATTCGGGCCCTGCTCAAGACCTTGCAGGAGAAGCTCGGCTACGCCGTGGACCTCGAGTTCGCGTGCGACGGCAAGGACTTCTACTTGCTGCAGTGCCGTCCGCAGTCGTTCGGCACCGATGACGCGCCTGCCCAGATCCCGACCGACCTGCCGGCAGAACGCGTGCTCTTCTCCGTGAATCGATACGTGTCGAACGGCCGGGTGCCCGACGTGACGCACATCGTGTACGTGGATCCGGACCGGTACGCCGCGCTACCCGACCTCGAACGCCTTCGCGAAGTGGGGCGGGTGGTGGGCAAGCTGAACAAGCTGCTGCCCAAGCGGCAGTTCGTGCTCATGGGCCCGGGCCGCTGGGGCAGCCGCGGTGACATCAAGCTGGGCGTGAACGTCACGTACTCCGACATCAACAACGCGGCCCTCTTGATGGAGGTGGCGGCGCGCCGGGGCAGCTACGTCCCCGAGGTGTCGTTCGGGACGCACTTCTTCCAGGACCTGGTGGAGGCGGGCATCCGGTATCTCCCCGTGTTCCCCGGTGAGCGGGATGTCGTCTTCAATGACGCCTTCTTGCGGTCGGCCCCGTCCGTGCTGACGGAGCTGGTCGGTGAGCACGCGCACTTGTCCGACGTCGTTCGGGTAATCGACGTGGCGGCCGTGAGCCCGGGCCTCGTGCTGCGGGTGCTGATGAATGGCGAGAGCGACCAGGCGGTCGGCTACTTCGCGCCGCCACAAGGCGATTCGCGCGGACCGGGTCGCCGGCGCGGCGCGGAATTCGCGCCCGAGGATCACTGGCGCTGGCGCCTTCGCATGGCCGAGCAGATGGCCGCGCAGCTCGAGCCCGAGCGCTTCGGCGTGCGGGCGGTCTACGTGTTCGGAAGCACGAAGAACGCGACGGCCGGCCCGGGCAGCGACATCGACCTGCTGGTGCACGTGGCTCCCGGGCCACCCGAGCGGCGGCAATTGCTCGACACCTGGCTCGCGGGATGGAGCCTGTGCCTGGCCGAGATGAACTTCCTTCGGACGGGCCAGCGCACGGAGGGGCTGCTCGACATCCACTACATCACCGACGATGACGTCCGGAGGCGGACGAGCTATGCGTCGAAGATCGGGGCGATCACCGACGCGGCTCGACCGCTGCCCCTGAGAGGCCACGCGCCAGACGCCGTGCCGTGAACTCAGCCGGTGACGCGGAAACCGACGATCTGGCGGACCCCGCCCTCTGCTTCACCGGCCCGGACCTCGACCAGGAACTCGCCAGCCGGCAACCCGGCCAGCGGCACCTCGACCTGGAAACGGCCACCCGCCTCGCCGAGGCGTTCCACGGCCAGATCGGTCATGGGCTTGCCGGCGCGATTGAGCAGGCGCACCTTCGTGTCCGGCGTCGCACCGCCGGCGGCCGATGCCTCGAAGCGGATGAGCAACCGCTCGGTGCGGCGGAACTCGCGCGCGGCCGTCGGCTGGGCCCGCGCGTCGCTCTTGACCGCCTGCAGCTCGCGCGCCGAGCGCGCGCGCACGACCTCGAGCGTCGACAGGCGTGTCTGTGGCGCCGTGAAGTCTGGAACCGTCACGTCCGAGAAGTCGCTGTCGAGTGACCGGCCGTCGGCATCCCGCACCGACAGGCGGAGGTCGAGCCGACCGGGTGCCGCTTCGAACTCCGTCCGACCGGCCAGCACGTTCAAGCTGGATGGCACTCCCGGGGCCGCGTTGACCGACGCGGGCACGTCTCCGCGGAAGTAGGGCGTGCCGTCTCCCCCCGCGGCGGTGAGGGCGACGACCTCCACCCGGGCCGCATCGGCCGGCCGGCCGGCTGCCGGGGGAACCGCCTCCCAGACGAACGTCACACGCGTGCGGCCAGACGCGCCCGGTGCCATGCCGATCCACGTACGGATGTACCGGTCGCGTCGCGTCGACTCGACCGCCGCCAGAGCCTCGGTAATCCCGGGGTCTGGCCCGGGGCCCGCAGGCGCGGTGGCTCGGGCCGTTTCCTCGGCCGTCAGGGCCCAGTACCCCTTGCGTGCCCGAATCTGCACGCCCTGGCGCTTCACCTTGACCTTGATCTCGTGGAACTTGCCATCGGTCGGTGCCTGCGAAGAGCTGTAGCCAATGAGGTAGTAGGTGCTCGAATCCCGCACGATCTGGCGCAGACCGCCCTCCAGGTCGTTGCGATTCACGATGGCCCTGCCGTCGGTTTCGTCCGCCAGGATGCGCAGCGTGTCCATCGACGCGTTGAGCACGTTCCGGTCGGTCCGCATCCCCACGCCCTCGTTGATGTCGAACTCGAAGGCCGCCAGGCCGCGTGGGTCGAGCGCGTAGATCGCCGTATTCGCCCGGTTGGCCGCGTCGTACACCGAGCGGAGGTCGGAGATGAGATCGAGGTTGTTGAAGAACTGGGCGCGTTCCTCGTTCGGGTTGTTGTCGCCCACGCCGGGTGTCGAGCGCGTCGGGTTGCCCAGCCCGGGCATGTCGGCGATGGGGTCGCGCAACTGCGGCGGGAGGTAGTTGGAGTAACCCTCCGACACGAGGACCACCGCCTTGCGCCCTTCGCGAAGTCCCCCGAGGTGAATCGCGATCGACTTGAGCGCGGACAGCGACACCTGGTTGCGAACCCGCTCGACGACCTCGGCCGGGTACATCGAGTACTTCTCCTCGAAGGGGTTGCGCGGCGTGTAGTCGTACTTGCGCCCCATGAACTGCTCGATGGCACGGACGACCGCGTCGTGGTTCCTGGTCAGGCGAACGTCGCTCACCGGGGTGAGGGGGTACATCACGCCGACCAGGTCCAGGGGACTCAACTGGGTCCGGATGAACCGGACCAGGGGCTCTCGCACTCCCAGGCTCGCCCCTCGGCGCACGTGATAGTCGTCGAGCAAGATCACGAAGACGCGCACGTCATCGCGGGAGGCTTCGCTCTCCTCGTCGTAGTCGGTGCGGATCTGCCGGGGTGCCTCACCACCCTCCGGAATGCCCGTCACGCGAACCAGCTTGAACGTCTCGATCGTCTGTGGCTTGCCATCCTCGGAGACTTCGAAGTCGGCGGCTTGCAGGTCCGCCACCGGCTCCCCCCGCTTGTCGGTGACGATGACGTCAACCCGGACGAAGTTGATGCCGGTGCGAAAGATCGGCTGCTGGGGCTCACCCGGCCGCGCCTGGGGCGGTGCGGGCTCGGTCGCGGGAGGCGGCGTCTGGGGCTGTTGCGGTGGCGGCGGGGACGGCTGCTGCGCGCCGGGAGCCGACGCCCACAGGACGGCCGCCGCCAACACGGTCAGTACGCGCAGCCCCAGCCACGGACCGACGCGCGTCGGTCGAGGGCACGAGGCGTGAGAGATCTCGCGTGTCATGCTCAATATCGCGTCAGCACGCAGCAGCAGGCGCCTGTACGGTCACGATACCACAGGGCCCGGCGCGCGGCGGTTGGCGGCCGGTGCGCTGAACAGACGCTCGTCGCCCGACAGTCGGCGATCGGCGCCGAAGGGCTCGGGAGGCCGGCGGCGGTGTACCATGGAGGCGCCCGCCCGAGCGGGAGCCCCGCCGAAAGGAGAAGGCGCGTGTCGCAGACCGACCTCGAAACCCTGCCCTCCCCCCTCACCGTCCTCGCCGAGGACGAGTTGCTTCTTCGGGACAGCGTCCGGCAGTTCGCCGAGACCACCGTGCGCCCGCTCGTGCGCCAGATGGACGAGGACGCGAAGATGCCTCGCACGCTCATCGACCAGTTGTTCGACCTGGGGGTGATGGGCATCGAGATCCCCGAACAGTACGGGGGCGGGGGCGGACGCTTCTTTCACAGTGTCATGGCCGTCGAGGCGCTCTCGAGGGTCGACCCGTCGCTGGGCGTGCTCGTCGACGTCCAGAACACGCTGGTGATCAACGCGTTGCTGAGATGGGCCAGCGACGACATCAAGCGCCGGTACCTGCCCCAGCTGGCGTCGAGGTGCGTGGGGGCCTACGCCCTGTCGGAGGCCGGCTCGGGGAGCGATGCGTTCGCCCTCGCGACGCGAGCCGTCGCACGCGACGACGAGTTCGTCCTGACCGGGCGGAAGCTCTGGATCACCAACGGCAACGAGGCCGACCTCTTCATCGTCTTCGCCAACGTCAACCCCGAGGCCGGCTATCGCGGCATCACGGCCTTTCTCGTCGAGCGTGGATTCCCCGGCTTCGCTGTGGGCAAGAAGGAGGACAAGCTCGGGATCCGCGCCAGCAGCACGTGCGAGCTGCTGTTCGACGAGTGTCGGGTGCCGGCAACCAACGTCCTGGGATCGGTGGGCCAGGGGTACAAGGTCGCCATTGAAACGCTCAACGAGGGCCGGATTGGCATCGGCGCTCAGATGATCGGGCTCGCCCAGGGCGCACTGGAACACGCGGTCCGCTACACGAAGGAGCGCAAGCAGTTTGGGCGGACGATCGCCGAGTTCCAGGGCGTGCAGTTCCAGCTGGCACGCGCCGCCACCGAGCTCGAAGCCGCGCGCCTGCTGGTCTACAACGCCGCGCGTCTGCGGGATGCGGGCAAGCCGTTCCTGCACGAGGCCGCGATGTGCAAGATCTTCTCGTCCGAGGTTGCCGAGCACGTCACGTCGCTCGCGATCAACCTGTTTGGCGGCTACGGCTTCACCAAGGACTACCCGGTCGAGAAGCTCTATCGAGACGCCAAGATCGGCCAGATCTACGAGGGCACGTCGAACATGCAGCTCCTGACGATTGCCAAGGGCATGCTCGGATAGGGTGGCCGGTCCTGCCTCAGGACGGCTGCCCGAGGATGTTGGCCGCGATGATCATCCGCTGCACTTCCGACGTGCCCTGGTAGATCTCGGCGGCCCGAACGTCGCGGAAGAGGCGCTCGACGGTCGATCCACGTCGGTACCCGGCCGAGGCGAGGATCTGCATCGCCTTGTCGGCGGCGCGGTGGGCGGCCTCCGAGGCATGCAACTTGGCCATCGACGCCTCGAGTGACATGCGTTCCTGGTAGCGCTTGGCCGCGGCGGCCTTCAGCGTCAGCATCCGGGCTGCCTCGAGCTCGGTGGCCATGTCGGCCAGCATCCACTGGATGGCCTGGTAGTTGCCAATCGCCTGCCCGAAGGTCTCGCGTCGCTTGGCGTGCGCCAGCGCCTCGTCCAGAGCGGCCTGCCCCACGCCGAGCGCCTGCGCGGCGATGGCGACGCGCCCGCCGTCGAGCGCCCACCGGGCCACCGAGAACCCCTTCCCAGGCAGGCCCAGCATCTGGCTCGAGTCGACGCTCACGTCGCGGAACTCCAGATCCCGGCAGCCAAGGCCCCTGACGCCAAGCGAGTCGATCGCCGCGGTTCGCGTGATGCCGGGCGAGTCCATCGGGACGAGAAACGCGCTGATGCCGCGACCCGCCAGGTCGGGCTGCGACGCCGCGAACACGATGACGACATCGGCCACCTCGGCGCTGGCTACCCAGACCTTGCGACCATCGAGCCGGTACCCTTCGCCGTCGAGCGTGACCCGCGTGTGCTGGTTTGCCGCGTCGGTGCCCGCCTGCTCCTCCGACAGCGCAAACGCCCCCAGCGCCTCGCCCCG
>JAFNAJ010000380.1 GCA_017860085.1 Acidobacteriota bacterium
GGCCGTGCCGTTGGCGCACTTCGTCACGGGCCAGGGAGCCGTTGCTGAAGCACGTGAGGCCCATGTAGGCGCCTGTCGGCGCGGCGAAGCAGTGGCCGGTCCCCTCGATGTCGACGCGTGGCTCGCGCATCGCGCCAAAAATCGTGTCGCTCGTGCCGAGCGACACCGCCACGCGGCCTTCGCGCACGAGCCCGGTGCCGACGAGGCTGCAGGGGTTGTCGCCCGACCACGTGATGACGCGTGCGGCGGGGAAGCCGTGACGCGCCTGCCAGTAACGTCCCAGGGCGCCTGCGACCGTCCACGACTCGGCGACGGGAGGCAGTTTCGCCGCCAGGTCTGGCGCCGTCGCGCGCAGCGCCTCCGGCGACCACGCGCGCGCCGCGAGATCCATGAGGTTGGTACCAGACCCGTCGCCCGGGTCGACGGGCGCCTGCCGGCCAGCCAGCAGCGTGGCGAGGTACGAGCTGACCAGGTGCACCACCGCCGTGCGCGCGTAGGCAGCGGGTTCTGCCTGGGCGAACTTGCGCACCTGGGGACCGGTGAACCGTTCGGTGGGCTGCGACCCGGTGAGGCGCGCGACGGCACGCGCTCCGCCCAGCGCAGCCGCGATCTCCGCGCACTGCCGGCTCGTGCTCGAGTCCTTCCAGATCGGGGCCGCCAGGCGTGAGAAGGTGCCGCTCAGCTGCGACGCCAGGGGAAGGTGCGGATCCAGCGTCGCGATCGCCGGAGAAGCGCTGGCGCTGAGATAGACGCTGCCGTGCTGCTGGGCCGAGCCCGAGATCGCGCGGACCTCGGCCAGGTCGAGGCGCGGGTCGGCTGCCAGCCGTCCCATCATCAGGTCGAGTGCCTCGGCCCACATCAGGGGCGAACTCACCGCCACGACGGGATCGGTCGAGGGCAGTACACCGTGCCGTGTCCCGTAGTGCGGCAGGACCTCGTCGTACACGAGAGTGTGCTCGCACACGAGATCGCGCTCATCGCCGTCCACCCGAATCGCGATCGCGGTGAGGCTCTGTGTGCTGGCGTCGAAGCCGATGTAGATCGCCATGACGCGGGAAGTCTTACCGTCGACGCGGTTGTACGCTCACATCACCGACTCGGTTTGCCCTCCACGACCGCTGCGCGGAGAGCGCGTAAGGTGCGGGTGCCGTCTACTTCGCCTGCGCCAACGCGGTGAACCGCTGGCGCGTCGCGTCGGACCAGCCCGGCAGCAGGTCGGTCACGACCCCTGCGTCGTTGACGACCAGCGACATCGGGACGAACAGTTCGTCGGTGGCGTAGAGCGCTTCGATCGCCGGCACACCGCCGCCGAACAGCGGATAAGTCGCGCCTGTCTTCTTCGCGAAGCTGGCCAGATCGGCAGTCGGCTCCGTGTCCACGCTGACACCCAGCAGGTCGACCCCTGCGGCGGTGAGCTGCGGCCACAGCGCCTGCAACTCGTGCATCTCCACGCGGCACGGTGCGCACCACGTGGCCCAGATGTTCACCAGCGTCGCGCGCCCGGGCTTGCGGAGCGTCGACAGCCTCGTCGTCTGGCCATCGAGCGTTCTCAGGAGCAGGTCGGGCATCGGCTGGCCCACCGCCACCTTCAGCTGGCTGGCGAAGATCTCGTTCCGGCTGAGCGGATCGGGCAGCCTGGTACTGCGCGTCTCGACCAGTTCCGCGCGGCCGCTGCCCTGCCGCAACAGCACGGTGGAACCGGCAGCGAACGGCCCCGCGAACCGCTCCACCTGCCCGCCCGGCCACGTCACCTCGATGTCGCCCACGCGTTCCTCGTTGCCGAGACCGAAGAGCAGCCTCGGGTCGTGCTGCGACAGGTAGCCCATGCCGCCGGCCTTGATCTTCGTGAGCGTCTGGTCGCCGCGCCGCACGCGCACCACGGCCCCGAACGCGTCGCGCGCTGTCCCCGGCGCGCCCTCGAGCGCCACGCGCAGAAATCGCGCGTCCTGTCCGACGTTGTTGCGGAACAGCAGGTGTGCCTCGCCCTGGAGCGTCGTGAGGAACACGTCGAGGTCGCCGTCGTTGTCGAAATCGGCCATCACCGCCGCGCGGCCGTCGCTCAACGAGTCGATGCCCGACACGCCGGAGATGTCGAGGTACTTCGTGCCATCGCGGAGGAAGAGCGCGTCGCGCTCGTAGCCGCTGAACGAGAAGCCTTCGCTGAACATCAGGCGCGCCTGATCCTCACGGAGCGATCCCTTTCCGGATTCGTTGTCCTGCGTCACGACCTGACGCCAGAACTGGCTTCAAGTGTCCTTCATCGACTTGCCCGAGATGAACCCGTTGGGCGTGTAGAGATCCTCGTTGCCGTCGTTGTCGACATCCAGAAACCCACCGCCCCAGGCCCACGCGCCCGACAGGCCGCCAACGTCTGCCGTCACCTCGCGAAACCTCCCGCCGCCAAGATTCTCGAACAGCGTGTTCCCCGAGGCGAGTTTCACGAGCACCTGGTCCGACGGCTTCGCCCCGGGGAACATGCGCCCGAGGATGCGGTTGCCCGCGGTGGACGACATGTTCGTGGCGTGCAGGTCGAGACGGCCGTCGTTGTTGTAGTCGCCGAAGGCCACGCCCATCCCGTTGCCGGGATCGAGCACGCCGCGCTCGCGCGCCTCGTCCTTGAACGACGTGCCCTGGTGGATGAACAGCCCTTTCTCGCCGAAGTCGTTGGCCACGTAAAGGTCCGGCCGCCCATCGTCGTTCAGATCGGCAAACGCGGCAGCGTAGCTCCAGCGCTTGTCGTCGACGCCCCACCTGGCAGCCTCCTCGCGGTAGCCGCCGCCGGGCTGAGAGACGAAGAGCAGGTTGGGCGTGCCGTTGGTGGCCGTTGACCACGAGTTGGGCGTCACGCGCCCGTACGCGTTGTAGGAGGCCACGTAGAAATCGAGTTGCCCGTCCGCGTTGATGTCGGCCGCAGCCGCGCTGAAGCCCGTGGCCGTGACGGCCACGCCCTTCTCGAGCGACACGTCCTCGAAACGCAGGCGCTTGTCGGGCATGAACCGGTTCTCGAGCAGCACCTGCTGGCCCACCGCAGCGATGAACACGTCGAGGTCGCCGTCATTGTCGTAGTCGGCGAGCAGCGGTCCCGAGCCCGACGCCAGCGCCTGCACGCCCGTCTCGGCCGACGCGTCGCGGAAGCGACCGTTGCCCTCGTTGAGATACAGGAAGTTGCGCGTGGTCCCGGTGACGAAGAGATCGATCCACCCGTCGGCGTTCACGTCGCCCGCGGCGGCACCCTTCCACACGAATCCGCCGTTCTCGGGCGTTCCGTACGCCGGGAGGCGCGCCGACAAGCCTGCGGGAGCCGACACCTCGGAGAAGAGATCAACCGACGCGGAGAACGAGCCGGCCTGGGCCTTGTCGAGCGTGGTGATGTGCCAGGGGCCACCTTCCGGGTATGCGACGTCGGCCTCGAAGCCACCGCGCAGCCACTCGCGTTGTCCCTGCTGGTCCCTCCCGACGATCCAGAACCCGACGCGCGCGCGCCCGGCGGCGCCGGGCAGGGCCGTCGGCACGTTCGCGGT
>JAFNAJ010000381.1 GCA_017860085.1 Acidobacteriota bacterium
TGGCGCCGTCCGCACCCGAACTCGGCGAGGACGTGGTCGCCCGTGCTGGGACGCGGCAGCCTGGTCACACGGCCGCCGTGCCGCTCCAGCAGGGCCGACAGCGCGCCGCCGCATTGATCGGCGGCAGCCTTGTCGGTGCTCGGAGACTCGATCGACACGAGGTGCCGTAGCGTATCGATCATCCACGGCCTGGCGCGTTGGCAGAAATCGAGGACGGCGTTCACGACCGCCTATAATACCGGGATGCTGGTTCGACCCGCAGCGGTCGCCACCGCGACCGTCGGTTGCTGCATCGTGCTCTGGGCGGCGCCCCTCTCCGCTGAGGCTCAGGCAGCACCCCAGCGCCCGGCGCCGGTGCAGGCCCCGGCCCCGCCGCCTGCAGCCACGCAGCCGTCCTCGGCGCAGCCCTCGGCACCGACCGAAGCGCAGCTCGGCGTGCCGCTCTACCCGGGATCGCAGTTCATCGCCTCGTATGACGCGGGTCGCGGTCAGCGTTTCTACCTGTTTGGGAGTCAGGCCTCGTTTGCGCAACTTGTCGCCTTCTACAAGCAGGCGTTGAAGAACTCGGGCGACCTGGTGTTCGACCAGCCGCCCACCCACATGTTCGAGGTCGGGCGTTTCCGCGAGGAGACCATGGCCTTCCCGCCCGGCGTCACCCTCAAGGACTACACATTCGGCGGGCGGGGCGGGTACCTCAATCCCGTCCCGGGCGGACAGCCTCAGCGGTTCCCGACCGTCATTCAGATTGTCCCCGTTCCGCTCGGCGCGGTGCGGTAGGCCGAACGCCGTGGCAGCCATGCTCACCGTTGCACTCGCGGGTCTGGTCGCCGGGGCCATCCACGTGCTGTCCGGGCCGGATCACCTGGCTGCCATCGCGCCCCTGGCCGCCGACAGCCGGGAACCGCGCTGGAAGTCGGGCTTCAACTGGGGTCTCGGCCACACGAGCGGCGTGCTGGCCGTCGGAACGCTGGCCTTGCTCGTGCGCGAGATGCTGCCGCTCGACGCAATCTCGTCCTGGAGCGAGCGGCTCGTCGGCGCGGCGCTGGTCGGGGTTGGCCTCTGGGGCGGCCACCGAGCGCTCACCACCCGCGTCCACACCCACGAGCATCGGCACGACGGGTCGACGCATGCTCACGTCCACCTCCACGCGTCGCCTGGCGCGCGATCGACGGCCCATACCGCCACCAACGGCCATAGGCACACACACGCGTCCTTCGCCTTTGGCATCCTGCATGGCCTGGCGGGCAGTTCGCACGTGCTGGGCATCCTGCCGGCGTTGGCCCTTCCAACGCGGGCGGCGTCGGTGACGTATCTCCTGAGCTACGGCGTGGGCAACGTCGGCGCCATGACCGGCTTCACCTCGGCGATTGGCGCGGTGGCGGCACAGGCCGAGAGCCGAGGACTCCAGATCCATCGGGGCCTCCTGTCGGTCTGCTCCCTGGCTGCCCTCATCGTAGGCGGTTTCTGGCTGCTGTCCTGACAGTTCCGCCCCTCGGCGCCGGTCAAGGAAATACCCAAGGAACCTCAAGGCATCTTCAAGACTCCGCGGGCAGCGCCGGCTGATCCTAGGAGCCGGTGACGGCCGCGGGCTGCGCCTGGTGGGTGCTGAACTCGTGGCCGGGGTCGCACGCAGTAGACCGGCCCGTCGGTCGTCGCCCGAAAGGAGTGTGTCATGTCGACACCCACGAAACCCTTCGTCGTTGCGGGTGTCATTCTCGGGCTCGCGGTGGGCGTCTCCGCGCAGAGCGTGCCTACGTCGAGTCCCGGCGTCACTGTGGTGCAGGTCAATGCCAAGCGCGTTGCCACGTGCGATGGCCGCGCCAACTTCGAGCAGTACTGCGCGTCGTGTCACGGCATCGACGCCAAGGGCCGTGGGCCCGCCGCGAGGGCGCTGCCCACGCCGCCCGCGGACCTGACCTTGATCGTCGTCCGCCACAGCCAGGCCTTCCCGGAGACCTACGTGCGGGAGAGCATCCGCGGCAACCATGCCGGTGGGCCGCTGCACGAGATGCCGGAGTGGGACCGGGTCCTGCGCTCGGTGAGCACCAGCGACCAGGAGGCGACGCTTCGCCTGGTCAACCTGGTTCGCTACATCGAGTCGATCCAGCAGCGATAGACGGCCAGGGTGCCCGCGCGGCCACCGCGGGCGCCCCTCCCCTTTCGGCGACGGGCCCGTCGCCATCACCCGCCTTCGCGAGCCCCCACAGACGGCCCTCCGTCACGCGAGGATCACGGTCTTCCCTGCTGGCGGCCGGCACTGCGTCTTCCTGCCCCGTCCGCACGCGAGCGTTTGCTGCGAAGTGTCGCAAGAATTTCGGGGGAACCTCGAGACTCGGCGGCCGACGCCGCGAGAGCCTAGTACCCGGCGACGATCACGGGTCGAGTCTCCTGCGCGCCGAGCCTGGTGGCCGGGGTCGCACGCAGCAGAGCGGCCCGTCGGTCGTTGCCCGGAAGGAGTGTGTCATGTCGACACCCACGAAACTCTTCGTCGTTGCGGGTGTCATTCTCGGGCTCGCGGTGGGGGTCTCCGCGCAGAGCGTGCCCACGGCGAACCCGGTGGTCAAGGTGGTTCGCGTGCCTGTCAGGCCCATCGGGACGTGTGACGGCCGCGCCAACTTCGAGGCGTACTGCGCATCGTGCCATGGTGCAGACGCGCAGGGCCTCGGGCCGGCCGCCCGGGGGCTGGAGACGCCACCCGCAGACCTGACCCTGATCCTGGTGCGCCACGGGGGGAGCTTCCCGTCGGCCCACGTCAGGGAGAGCATCCGCGGGAATCACGCCGACGCGGCCCTGCGTGAGATGCCGGAGTGGGACCGGGTCCTGCGCTCGGTGAGCAGGAGCGACCAGGAGGTGGACATTCGCCTCATCAACCTGGTCCACTATCTCGAGTCGGTTCAGCAGCGGTAGCTTCACCAGGGCGCCTGTGAGGCCACCACAGGCGCCTGCGGACACGTCAGGCCAGCCTTCGCAGGATCAGGCATTTCAGGTAGTAGGTCTCGGGCACGCCGAGCACGACCGGGTGGTCGCGCCCCTGCATGCGCTTCTCCACCACCGCCACCTGCACGCCGGCGTCGACAGCGGCTTCGTACAGGACCTGGCCAAACGTCGCCTCGTCGACGTGATAGGAGCACGTGCAGGTGACCAGGTACCCACCAGGCCGGAGGAGTTTGAGCGCGCGCAGGTTGATCTCCTTGTAGCCGCCGAGGGCCTTCGGCAGTGCCCCCTTGCTCTTGGCGAACGCGGGTGGGTCGAGCACGACCATGTTGAACCGCTCGTCGCCCCGCGCCAGTTCCCGGAGTTCGTCGAAGACGTTTCCGGCTCGCGCGTCCACGTTGGTCAGCCCGTTGAGCGCCGCGTTCTCGCGGGTGCGTGTCACGGACTCGTCGGAGATGTCGACGGTCACGACGTGGTCGCACTGCGGTGCCAGCCTCAGCGCAAACCCACCCTGGTACGAGAACGCGTCGAGCACGCGCCCCGACGCGTAGCGCGCAGCCGCCTCGTGATTCTCCCGTTGGTCGA
>JAFNAJ010000382.1 GCA_017860085.1 Acidobacteriota bacterium
GTGGAGTCCGCCCGGCTCTGGCGCAGGCTCCGGCCGTGCCGCAGGAGGCCGTCAGCGCCAAGACCTGGCTCGGGCGGGAGGCCGAGTTGGAGGCCTACATGCGGTCGGCCGAGGTCACCGACATCAAGGACATCGGGGTGGGCATCACCAAGCCCCAGCGCTGCCGGTTGGCCCCGGGCGGCCCCGTGGCCTCGTTTGCCTGGAAGACCATCACGCCCGGACGCTATGCCGGGCACTGGGAGAGCTACAAGTACGAGATCGCCGCGTACGAGCTCGACAAGGCCATCGGCCTCGGCATGATTCCGCCGACCGTCGAACGGCGTGTGAACGAGAGGCTCGGGGCGGCGATCATGTGGCTGTCGCCGGTCAAGAGCTTCAAGGACCTCGGCGGCCCGCCCACCCCTCCGCCCGCCGAGTTCGAGCGCTGGAACATGCAGGTTGCCCGGGCGAAGCTGTTCGACAACCTCATTGGCAACATCGACCCCAACCTGGGCAATTGGCTCGTCGATCCTGCCTGGAACCTCATCCTCATCGACCACACGCGCGCGTTCACGCGCGACACCGACATGGTGCACCCGCTGCTGCGTGTCGACCTCGAGCTGTGGGCGAGGGTGCAACAGTTGACCGAGGCGTCGCTCGACGCCGCCATCGGCCGCTGGGTCGGCCGAGCGGAAATCAAGGCCATCCTCAAGCGAAGAGACAAGTTGGCGGAAGTCATCGCCGCGCTCGAAACACCCTCACCGCGCTGAGCGGTTCGCCCCAGTCGTCCCGCAGGAGCAACGTGGGGCGTGGCTACCGGATCGCGATCGGCCTCCCGGGCGACCCGGTCGCGCCCTTGAACCGCACGGGCGTGAAGACGAAGAGGAACTCGTACGCGCGCTCGGCGAGCAGTTCCTCGAAGTGCAGGTTCTCCAGGTTCCAGATCCCCTGCTTCGTGAGCAGCTCCTGGTGCACCGGGAAGATCAGCTCCGGATCGGGATTTGGTGTGACTTCCAGCCCAGACGAGTCGCTGCCCACCATCGACGGGCGGCGATCGACGACCCAGCGCGCCACCTCGAGGCCGATGCCCGGCTGGCCGGCCTGGTAGATGGACGGATTCTTCCAATTCGCCGACCAGCCGTAGGCGAAGAAGATCGCGTCGCCCCGCTGGATGCTGGCCTCGGTCATGCCCTGCCGCGCGAGCGCGCCGCGCACGTCGGCCACGGTCACCTCGTACGTCGGTGGCAGCACGGGCACGCCCTTGTAACCCGCGATGTCGATCAGCACGCCGCGCGTGATGATCGGCTTGATGTGCTCGATACCGAGCTCGCGCAGCCCGTAGCCGCCCCGGATCTCGTCCCACGTGAAGCCGTTGTAGTACACGTCCTTCTCGGTTCCGTCGGCCATGCGGACGCGGGCGCCGATGTGACCCGGTCCGTCGAACTGGGTGCCCACCTGGCCAATCTGGGCCATGACCACCTCTTCATTGGCCACGACCCGGTTGCGACCAAACGCCTCGCCGCTCTGCGCGGGGATGACGAGCGAGTAGGTGCGCTGGCCGTACACGGGCATCCCGGCCTCGTACACCTGGCCCAGCTCGTAGACCCTGCCCGATCGGACCAACTGGAGGGCGGCCACGACCTTCTCGGGCGTGATCCAGTTCGACCCGCCGGCCCGATCGTCCTTTCCCCAGATCGGGTGAGGCCACCACGGGCCCTGGTCGCGCGTCTGCGCCAGGGCTGGCGTGGCCAGCAGTGAGGTGATCAGCGCGACGGTCAGCATGAGAGGGCGGGCGATTTCGATCATCGGGCGGTCTCCTGTTGGGCGGCCAGTCGTCGCTGGGGTGCCACGCGCTGGACGCGGCCGATGCGCGTTCCGTCAGGGATGCTCACGGCATCCCCAGGTAGCGGTCGAGCCACTCGAGCGAGTCCTTGATGATGCGCGCGAATGGGAACACGTGGCCGCCGTCGTAGATCGTGTGGCGCTTGTCGGCCTCGGCGCTGCCGAGCAGGCGGAACATCGGCAGCTGCGAGGTCTCGACCGGGAACGTGAAGTCCTGGCGGCCGTTCAGCATCAGCACGGGCGTGGTGACGCGCGGCGCGAAGTTGATCTCGTCGATCTCGGGCAGAGGTGTCGATGCCGTCCTGAAGCCGCCCGACCAGAGGACGGCCGCCCTGAAGCGCGTCTCGATCGCCAGGCTGATGTTGCCCAGGCGCGCGCCGAGGCTCACGCCGAAGTACGCGATTCGATCGTGATCGATGTCGGGACGCTGCAGCAGGTAGTCCACCGACCGCCGCAGATCCTTGATCTGGGCAACAACGAGGTCGCGCCGCCCGTTCGGGCCGTCGGGCGGACGGTCGAGCCGCCGCTCGTACGACCCCTTGTACATGGGGAGGAGCAGGGCCCTGCCGCCCTTGACGATGAATCCGAGGTAGTTCATCTCCGACTGCTCGAACGACCTCAGGTACGTGCCGCCCGAGTGGGGGAAGTACACGACGGTCTGATAGGGCGGCCTCACGTGCCTCGGCAGGAACAGGTAGGCCACGATGCGCTCACTGCCGTACGCGGCCGCGTAGGAGATGCGCTCGACGCGCCACGCTTCGTTCGAGTCGTCCACCGACTCGACCACGGGCTTCAGATCGGATCGGTCGTAGGCGTACATGCGGCGGTAGATCTCGAACTCGGCGTCGGTCACCGGCGTGGCGCGGCTGTAGTCGCGCGCGAACGACTCGATGGGATCGAGCAGCGCCGCGGGCAACGGGGCCGCGGTCTGACGTTTCATGGTGCGGAACCCGTTGTTCGGCGACCGATCGAACGGGTCGCGCGCGTCGGCGCCCTGGTACATGTAGTTGGGCTCGTTCCACGCGCCGCCCAGGATGTGTCGCCGGCCCCCGGTGGCGTTCCAGCACCACTCCTTGACGTTGCCGGCCATGTCGTAGGTGCCGAAGTCGCCGAGCCCCTTGTACGTGCCGGCGGGCGCCGCCTCCTTGTTGCTGAAGTTGCTGTGCTCGAGGATGTCCGAGTAGATGCCATCCGGAGCGGCCCTTCTCCAGTGGTGCACCGTGGGCAGTTCCCTGCCGGCCCACGCGGCGTAGGCCAGGGCCTCGTACCAGCTCACGCCGGTGACGGGAACGTCGTCGCGGCCCTTCGGGTAGCTGCCCAGCTCCCACGCCGCCGGCCCCGGCCGCCCGGTGGCATCGCGGAGTTCCGCGATCCCCTGTTCCCACGTCAGCGTGCGGCCGTCCTTGACGAACGGCTCGCGCCAGTGGCCCCGCGTCGAGTACCCGCCGGCATCGACGAACTGCTTGAACTGGCGGTTGGTGACCTCGTAGCGATCCAGGAAGAAGGGCTCGATGGGAGCCGTTGCGCCACTGCCCAGCCGCGCCGTGCCCGCCGGCACGTACACCGTGCCTTCGGGAACCGCGTCCGCGGGCAGCAGCGTGAAGCTCACGTCGGCCATTCCCGCCTCGCCGGCGCCCTCGAACGTCGCGAAGCCCTCCTTCACGGCGCGCCAACGGTAGTACCCGAG
>JAFNAJ010000383.1 GCA_017860085.1 Acidobacteriota bacterium
CCCGGTTTGACGTCGGGCAGGTACGCGTGCCAGATGAAGTCGTCGCGCTCCGGGAGCGGGATGCGCATCGACTCACGGCCTGCGTAAGGTGAGTCGAACAGGCACAACTCGACGGCCGTGGCATGCTCGGCAAACAGCGCGAAGTTGACGCCCACGCCGTCCCACGTGGCTCCCAGCGGGTACGGCTGTCCGGTCCACACTCTCATGTCAGTCTCCCGGCTCCGGGGTCAGATCTTGATTCCATGCAACGACCGCACAAGCATCAGCAACAGCCGCAGGTTCTTGCACTTCCAGCGGCTGCATAGAATCAAGATCTGACCCCGCCCATCACCGCCTCGGCGGCCCGCCGCCCCGATCGCATCGCCCCATTGATCGAGGCATGCTCCACGTGGTCGCCACACACGAACAGCCCGAGGCCTGCGGTCACGGCATGCCCTCCGGGCTTGAGGAGTGACGGGGGTTGCGCAAACTGCGCCCATCGCATGCGGTAGATCCTGAGCAGCCTCCAGGCGCCCACGGGCTCCGCGCCGAACCACTCGCCCATCTGCGCGCGGACCGCTCCGTCGAGCGCCTCGTCGCACGCCGGCGGATCGCCGAGCACGGTGGTTGAGATCAACGCGTGGCCTGCAGGCGCATAGTCGCGGGCGACCTGGCTGGGCACGCAGAAGTTGGTCACGGGGCCGCTGCCCTCGCCGTCGAGGACGAGCAGAGGTTCGCCAACGGGCGCGCGCGGGGCAGCGTAGTACAAACACGTCACGTCGCGAGGCTGCCGCTCGAGCGGCAGGCCGAGCAGCGGGGCCGCATGCTCGGCCGACGTCGCCACGACCACGGCACCCGCACTGACGGTTTCCCCGGTCTCGAGCCTGACGCCGTCGGCGCGGCCACGGTCGTTGCGCAACACCTCCACCACGCGGGCACCAAGGCGGATCGAACGTGGAGGCAGCGACGCGGCCAACTGGGCCGGGATCGCACCCATGCCTCCAGCAGGGATCACCGTGTCGCCCTGCGACAGCATCCGGTACACGAAGTAGAACATCCGGCTGGTCGTCTCGAGCGAGGCGTCGAGAAAGATGCCGCCGAGGAAGGGACGGAAGAATCGGCGGACGAACTCCTCGGAGAATCCGAGGGCCGACAATTCGTCGCGGACGGACCGCTCAGGCGACGAGAAGATCGTCTCGAGCGTCATGGCGCTGGCGCGCTGGCGCAACCGGAGCACGCGCAGCTTGTCGCCCAGGGTACCGACCGGCGACAGAAGGCCCTCGAGCGCGCTGCCAGGACGCCGCACGGGATCCACCACACGGTGGAAGCGTCCGCCGAAACGCACGAGGGCGCCAGGAACAAAGGCGCCGAGATCGAGGCGGGCATAGTCGAGCACCCGACGGGCCTCGGGGTAGGCGGTGAAGAGGACCTGGAACCCTCGGTCGAGGCGGAAGCCTTCGACCACGTCGGTTCGCACTCTCCCGCCCACGCCGTCTGAGGCTTCGAGGACGGCCACTGGATGGCCGTGGCCGCACAGGGCTCGTGCGCAGGTCAGCCCTGCCAGACCCGCGCCCACGACGACGACGGGACGATGCGACGGTGGGACAGGCATCAGGGCCACCCGGTTTCCCGGCAGACGAGTGTACTCGAAAGGGCGCGTGGCGATGGCGAGGCTCACCGACCAAGCACGTGCCGCAGGGCCTGCTCGAGATGACGATGGCGAAAAACGTAACCGGACTTCTCGAGGCGAGCCGGCATCGCACGCGCACTGGCCAGCAGCGCCTCATCTGCCATGTCCCCGACGGCCAGGCGCAGCGCAGCCGCCGGAACCGGGACCCACGCGGGCCGACGAACGACGCGTGCCAGCGTCCGCGTGAACTCGGCCTGACTCACCGGCTCTGGTGCCGTCGCATTGACCACCCCACGCAGGTCGGTCGTGCACAGCGCGTGACACACGCTTGCCGCCGCATCGTCGATCGAAATCCAGCTCGTGTCGGCGCGTCCTGAGCCGAGGCGCCCGCCCACGCCGAGCCTGAACGGAGTCAGCAGCCTGGCCAGTGCGCCGCCGACCGGGCTCAGGACAATGCCAAGCCGCATCCACACGACGCGAATGCCCGCGTCGATGGCAGGCCGGGCTGCCTCTTCCCAGGCGCGGCCGAGGTCCGCCAGGAAGCCGCTGCCCGCCGGGCTCTCTTCAGTGAGTGTCTCGCCGGGTCGATGACCGTAGAAGCCGACCCCCGAGGCGCAGATCAAGGTCTGCGGAGGTGAAGAGAAAGAGGCCAACTGCTCGGCGAGCCGTCGCGTCGGACCAACCCGGCTTTCAACAATCGTGCGCTTGAACGAGGCCGACCAGCGCCGGGCGCCGACGTTGGCGCCGGCCAGGTGCACGACGGCGTCGACGCCTTCGAGCGACCGGGGGTCGAGTACGCCACGCGCGGGGTCCCAAGTGGCGTGCTCGCCGGGAACCTGCGCGCCCGCGCGAGGCCGGGTGAGCCGGACGACCTCGTGGCCACCGGTCGTGAGCATCGGCACGAGCGTCGAGCCGATGAGGCCATGGCTCCCGGTGATTGCGACACGAAGGGGACCCGTGTGCGCGAGGCGCGCGTGCAACTCCACGTCGGCGGCCGTGACCGCGTGCCGGTAGCGAAAGGTCCGCTCCAGCTTCGACCGAACAGCCAGACGGTCGGCGAGGCGACCCAGCAGGCCGAACGGAAGCTCGTACTCGATTTGATCCTCGAGCGTGCAACGGCCGTCGGGCTCCGGGAGCATCCGGTGCAGGTGACGCCAGCAACGGAACGGGCCTCCCCGTTGCTCGTCACAGAACTCGCGGCCGTCGACGTAGCCGGTGTGCTCGGCCACCCAACGCACCGGGAATGGCCCTGCGCGCATCTCGAGTACTGTGCGGGCACCAACCTCGAGACCGCCGGTGCGCTCGACGATCCGGATGGGCTCCCAGGGCGGCACGAGCCGCTCGAATGCGCCCGGCCGTTCGTGCCAGGCAAACACGCGGGCTGGTGATGCGGCGATGCGTGTCCGGACAGTGAAAACAGGCATGACGTCTCGCCGTCGCGGCGGCCTGCCAGCCGCGTCAGTGATTGGCGAGATGAGCGGCCCAGCGGTGCACGTCGTCGAAGCTGGCCACCACGTCAACGTGTTCGACGTCGCACGGGGCTCCACGACCGCCAACGACAACACGCACCCGGTGGGGCAGGGCCCGGCGGAGCACGGCCAGCGGGAGCCTCGCCATGTCACCCATCGTCGACGTTGAGACGGAAAGAGCCACGGCGCGCGCCCCGACGTCGGTGACCACGCACGCGATCTGATCCACGGGCGTGTCGGTTCCGAGGTAGAGGATGCGGCACCCGGCGGTCGCGACCGCGAGCGCGGCCATCTGGAGGCCGAGCCCGTGTGTCTCGCCTGGCAACGTCGCGAAAACCACGAGCGGGCCGTCGGCGCGTTCTTCGTATGGCCGACGCAGGGTGCGCAGGAGGTCGCTGAGGCGCTCGGAGAGGAAGTGCTCGTGACGAA
>JAFNAJ010000384.1 GCA_017860085.1 Acidobacteriota bacterium
GTCTCCCTCGTCGCTCCCCCGATCCAGGCCGAGACCGCGTCTGCCGAGGGAATCCACGACTGGAACAACCTCGGACGGCTTCGCCGCGACGATCGGATCACCGTGCTGACCACGCGGAACCGCGTGCTCGAGGGCCGCTTCGTCGGCTACACGCCCGAGGCGCTCAGCTTCACGGTCGAAGGCGAGCCGGTGTCCATCGAGCGCGCGCGTGTGGCGGAAGTCCAGTGGCGCGAGAAGTCCCACAAGGTCAGAAATGCCGTCCTCACGGCGGGGGTCAGCCTGCTGGTGGGTTGGGTTGCAGGTGCGGGTGCGGAAGCGTCGAGCGAGCCGGATCAGGCGAGCCAGACCGCCTCCGCACTCAGCCTCGAGGCCGGGTCGGCCACGCACGACGCGCTGCCCAGCCATCCCGTCATCTATCGCGCGCCTGGTCCCCCGACGGAGTGAGGGCGACCAGGGCCGCTTGCGCACGGGCGCGGACCTCGGCGATGTCCTCGTCCGAGAACACACCTTTCACCCCGGAGATGGCAGCCAGCTTCATCCCGTGCTTGAGGCCGAGCCTGTAGATCTCCTTCACCTTCTGCCATTCGATGTTGCGCCCGATGGTGAACGTCTCGAAGCGGTTCTCGAGCGCCAGCACGATCGTCTCGGCGAGGCACGCGTACGCGACGTTCTTCGGCAGGCCGATGTTGCCCATCCGCACCTCGCCCGGCAGCAGGATCTCCCCCGACTCGATCACGAGCACGTCGGGACGCTTGGCCACCTCGCTCGGGGGCAGGTCGAGCGGGCGGGCCACGTCGGTGATGACGCACCCGGGCTTCACTTTCATGATGTCGAGGATCTTCTTGCCCGCGCCCGAGGTCGCCGTCACGACCATGTCCATCTGCGGGAGGAACTCGTCCGCCCGGCTCGCCAGGTGCAGGATGGCGTCGGGCGTGTCCTTCAGGATGCTCTCCTTCAACGTGAGCAGCTTGGCCATCTCGATTGACACGAGGTGGACCTCTTCCACCGCCTGCGCCAGGAGCCTCGAACAGGCCGACCCGATGGCGCCAGTGGCTCCGACCACCATCGCCTTGCCTCTCACCTTGCCCGACGTGGAGAGCGGCACCAGCCCCAACCGCCGCACGGCATCAGCACCGGCCCACAGCGCCGCCGAGGCGCTGTAGCTGTTGCCGGTCGTGATGGGGATGTCGGCGCGCTTGGCCACGGTGACGCCGGCGTCGCCGACCACCTTGGTGAACGCCCCGAGCCCCATGATCTGCGCGCCGAGCCTCTCGGCCATGCGCGAGGCGGCCAGCAGGCGGCGATACGTGAACTCCGGGCTGTGTGCCAGCAGTTGCTTCGGGGTCCCGCCGACGGTGATGAGCCACCCCTCGGCCTCGACGCCGGTTGGCGACTCGATGCCGGTCACGTGCGAGTAGATGAAGGGCGGCGCGTGCGCCATGAGCTTCTCGACGAGGCTGAGCCCGCGCTTCCCGGCGGCCCGCGTCAGCATCTCGACCGGCTTCACGGTCTTGAAGTACTCGGTGGAGAGCGGGTGGATGACGAACGCGAACCGGTTGATGCGTCGGTAACGCCCGGTCGGGTACAGCATGCGGGGAGCGAAATCGAGGTCGCCGAGCACGTGCAGGTAGTCGTCGTGCAACACCTCGTCACTGGGTTTCTCGAGCGCCGCCAGAATCATCGCGTCGAGCACGTTGAGTCCGACGACGCGGTCGAGCAACTTCGGGGTACGGTCGATGACGACGTAGACGCCCTTCTCACCGAGGCGTGCGAGGGCATCGTCGGGGATCGAGGACGTGATGACGACCTTGCGCCGAAGTTCCTCGGCGGAATACTGCTCGATGTCCTGCCACGAGCCGACCAGGACATGGGCCCAGGCCATCGCTTTTCTGAGCAGCCGCCGTTTGGCGGCCGACGTCGGCGGGCCGTCCTGGCCGAGCGCGCGCGCGGCGGTGGGCAGCCCGAGCCGCGCCACCACCGTGGCGTAGGTCTCGAGGCTGCGGAACGAACGCAGGACCCGCGGCACCCCGTGCAGCGTGATGGGATCGGCAAAGCCCAGGTTCTTGGTGTACTCGGACAGGATCGATGCCGTCCGGTAGTTGGTCATGCCCGACAGGAAGAGCACGCGGGCGTTGGTGAAGTAGCCCGACTCCTCGGTCTGCACGTGCCGGATGGCCCACTCGTCGAAGAAGGTGCGCAGCCGGGCGCCAGTGGACACTGGCACCCCCGACGCCGCGCGCTCGAGCCGACTCGTGAGCCGGTCGGTGAACCGGCGCGTGCCCACCGTGGCATGGTCCCGCACCATGCCGATGCCAATGGCGTCGGTCTTGCCCTGCGCCTGCCGAAGCAGCGCCTCCGCTTTCTCGATGTTCCAGTCGGTGCCTGCCCGACGCACCTCGAACTCGTGCCCGAGAAACGTGGTGGTGAACGTGTAGTCGCTGTGCGAGGGACCGAGACTGACGCTGACGATTCGTTTCATGAGGCAACCCTCGCGCTGCCGACCTGCCTCCCGCGGTGGCATGTCGGTATGAGTCGGCCGTCCTACTTGATGGGCACGAACACGTTGGTCACGAGATCAGGCTCGGCTGTCTGACCGGGATCGCTGACGAACTCGTTCCAGGACGGCGCGCCCTGGGTGTGGCCGTGTGCCGCCAGCCACGCCAACAGCTTGTCGTGGGTGGCGCCCAGACCTGCATAGGGGCCACGGTGGACCACTTTCGCGACCCGGCCACCGTAACTTGGCGTGACCTGGACGCGGGAGCCGGCGGGCACCGGGTCAACTGGCGCCACCTTGACAGGAATACCGGCATCGATGGCGTAGCCGGTGTCCTCCACCTTGGTGGTGATCGCCACGGGCGCGCCGGCGACCTCGAGCTTCCTGGCCGTGATGAACTTCGAGATCTCGGCGTACGACTCGCCCAGCACCTTCGCAATTCCTGCTACGTCCTTGGAGGCCGTCGTCGACACGTACGCGAGCGTTACCGGCGCGACGTCAACCAGATCGACCTCGAGCCCGGAAAAGTCGGCCGGCGGCAACGCTTCGACGAGCGTCTTCAGCCTCGCGAGCCCCTTGTCGAAGTCCTGGCCCATCCAGCGGTCGAAGAACAAGCCCAGATAACGGTTGGCGGGGTTCATCCCCAGGTCGGTGTCAAACGCCCACGTCACGCGAGTGCCCGTGGGCTGAGGCACCAGCGTGAACGCGGCCCTGGCTGCGCCCTCTGGGCCGAAGTCGAGCGCCATTCCGATCCGGTCGTAGGGGCGGGCCTCGATGATCTCCTGGCTGCCAGAGCCGAGCGTGTCTGGGTCGCCCGACCAGCGGACCTTCGCCCCGACACCAGACGTCGGTCCCTCGTAGGAATACGCCGCCTGCGGGTCGAGATCGAACCACGGCGACCACTGGTTGAACGACCGGTACGAGTTCAGGACGGTGAACACCGTGGCCGGTGGTCGGTCGATGGTGATGGCGCGCTCGACATGGACGTTGCGAGGCAACAGCAGTCCGACATGGACGTTGCGAGGCAACAGCAGTCCGGCCGCGGCGATCGCCAGCGCCAGCACCACGAGGGCCACGGCCAGCTTCTTGATGACGGACATGCCACACCTCCGCGAGACTCCCTGGTCGCCTCTCGGGTCGTCGGCCGGGCCGCACGATCGTTG
>JAFNAJ010000385.1 GCA_017860085.1 Acidobacteriota bacterium
TCGGCCAGGTCTTCGCCGTCTTCGTCATCGTCGTCGCCGCGGCGGAAGCCGCCGTCGGCCTGGGCATCATTCTCGCGTTCTACCGCAACAAGGAAACGGTCAACATCGACGAAATGAACCTGCTGCGGTGGTGAGTGGTATGGACCTGATCTGGCTGATTCCCCTGCTGCCCGGCCTCGGCGCCCTCGTCAACGGCGTCGTCGGCGTCCGCTACTTCAGCAAGCGGGCCGCCGGCCTCGTGGCCAACGCGACGATGGCGGCGGCGCTGCTGCTCGCGCTGTACGCCTTCTGGCAGCTGCTCGCGCTGCCCGCCGAGGGCCGCGAGCACACCGTCCGCGTGCTGTCGTGGATCCCCGCGATGCCGCTCGCCCTGTCGAACGGCGCGATCGGCAGCTTCTCGATCCCGTGGGGCTTCCGGCTCGACCCGCTTTCCGGGATGATGATCCTCGTCGTCACCGGCATCGGCTTCCTGATCCACGTCTATTCGGTCGGCTACATGCACGGCGAGACGAAGGGGGCGTACGCGCGGTACTTCTCGTACCTGAACCTTTTCGTCTTCTTCATGCTGATGCTCGTCCTCGGCGACAACTTCATCGTGATGTTCGTCGGCTGGGAGGGCGTCGGCCTCTGCTCGTACCTGCTGATCGGCTACTGGTACGAGAAGAAGAGCGCGTCGGACGCGGGCAAGAAGGCGTTCATCGTCAACCGGATCGGCGACTGGGGCTTCATCCTCGGGATGTTCCTCATCTTCTCGACCTTCGGCACCCTCGATTTCCGAGCCGTCGCCGACGCAGCCGGCGCCATGCCTGTCGAGAGCGCAGCGTTCGGCACGCTGTCCCTCATCACGTTGCTGCTGTTCATAGGCGCCACGGGGAAGTCGGCGCAAATCCCGCTGTACGTCTGGCTGCCGGACGCGATGGAGGGCCCGACGCCGGTGTCGGCCCTGATCCACGCGGCCACCATGGTCACGGCCGGCGTCTACATGGTGGGCCGCAACGCCGTGCTCTTCGGCCACGCGCCGATGACGATGGAAGTCGTGGCGGTGGTCGGAGTGGCCACGGCGTTCGTCGCGGCGACCATTGGCCTGGTGCAGAACGACATCAAGCGCGTGCTGGCCTACTCGACGGTGTCTCAGCTCGGGTTCATGTTCCTGGCGATGGGGGTCGGGGCGTACGCGGCCGGTGCCTTCCACCTGATGACGCATGCGTTCTTCAAGGCGCTGCTCTTCCTCTGCTCGGGATCGGTGATCCACGCGATGGCCGGCCAGCAGGACATGCGCCACATGGGCAATCTGAAGAAGTACATGCCCGTCACCTACGTGACGATGCTCGTCGGGACGCTGGCCATCGCGGGCATCCCGCCGCTGTCCGGCTTCTTCAGCAAGGACGAGATCCTCTACAGGACGTTCCTGGACAACAAGGTGATCTGGAGCGTGGCGGTCGTGACGGCGCTCATGACGGCGTTCTACATGTATCGCCTGATGTCGATGACGTTCTTCGGGAGCTACCGCGGCCCCGCCTGGGAGCATGGCGGCGGGCACGGCCACGAACCGCACGGGCCGAGCGCCGCAGCGACCGGACACGGCGGAGGCGGGCACGACTCGCATGGCGGCCACGGCGCATGGCACGGCCCGCACGAATCGCCGAAGTCGATGACGATCCCGCTTCAGATCCTGGCGGTGGGCGCCGCTGTCGCGGGCTTCGTGGGCATCCCTGCCGCGCTTGGCGGCGGCAACGCCATCGAACACTTTCTGGAACCGAGCTTCGTCGCCAGGGCGGTCGAGCCCGCGCATACGACCGCGCAGGCGACGACAGCGGTTCCAGCCCTGAGCGAGGCGGCAAATGCCGCCGAGTCGAAGGGTGAGGCCGTCTCTCCCGGCGAGCACGCCGTGACGCCCTCGTCGAGCGGCGAAGGCGGGCTCTCGGCGGAACACAACGCTCCCGGCGAGGCCGTCCACCACATCTCCTGGGCGGCCGAGATGGGACTGATGGGACTGTCCGTGCTGGTCGGGATCGTCGGCATCCTGACCGCGTACCGGTTCTACGTGAAGGCCCCGGAAATCGCCGAGAACCTCGCGCGCCGCTGGTCGGGCGCCCACCGGGTGCTTTCGAACAAGTACTACGTGGACGAGTTCTACGCGGCGACGGTGGTCGGCGGCACGATCGCCAGCGCCAACGGGCTGTGGACCGTCGACAAGAGGGTGGTCGACGGCGCGGTGAACGGGTCGGGATGGCTGACGGTGTTTTCGGCCTGGTTCTCGCACCTCATCGACAAGTACATCGTGGACGGCCTGGTGAACCTCGTGGGCGCCGTGCTGGAGGAGTCGAGCTTCCTGTTCCGGCGCTTCCAGACGGGCCTCATCCAGAACTACGCGCTGGTCATGCTGTTCGGTGTCTTCGCGTTCGTGAGCGTCTACCTGATCGTCCGGTAGCCGAATCAAGATTCAGGGTGACTTCAACCTCAGGACTGTAGCAGTGAGCAACGCCGCCAACTTCCCGATCCTGTCACTCATCCTCTTCACACCGCTCGTGGGGGCCGTGGTGCTCCTGTTCGTGAGCAAGAAGCAGGAGGACCTCATCCGGTGGATCGCGAACCTCTTCGCGTTCATCGGGTTCGTGGTGTCGGTGCCGCTCTGGTTCTGGTACCAGCCCTCGGGGCCGCAGTTCCAGTTCGTGGAACGGATGCCGTGGATTCCGTCCGTGGGCGCCGACTATTTCCTCGGCGTGGACGGATTCAGCGTGCTGCTGATCCTGCTGACGACGCTGATGGGCACGATCGCCGTGCTGTCGTCGTGGACGGCGATCAAGGAGCGGGTCAAGGAGTACTACATCTTCCTGCTGGTGCTCCAGGGCGGCATGATCGGCGCCTTCATTTCTCTCGACTTCCTCCTGTTCTTCCTGTTCTGGGAGGTCATGCTGGTGCCGATGTACTTCCTGATCGGCATCTGGGGGAGCGACCGGCGCCTGTACTCGGCCATCAAGTTCTTCCTCTACACCCTGGTCGGCAGTGTCGTCATGCTGCTCGGCATTCTCGCCCTGTACTTCCACTACCACGACGTCACGGGCGTGTACAGCTTCGACATCACCAAGTACCAGGCGATGAGCGTCCCCTTCAACCTGCAGTGGTGGGTGTTCCTGGCCTTCTTCCTCGGGTTCTCGATCAAGGTCCCGATGTTCCCGTTCCACACGTGGTTGCCCGACGCGCACACGGACGCGCCGACGGCCGGCTCCGTCATCCTGGCGGCCGTCCTCCTGAAGATGGGCACATACGGATTCATCCGCTTCAGCCTGCCGATCCTTCCCGAGGCAACCGTCGCGAGCGTGTGGTGGGTGGTCGGGCTGTCGCTCATCGGCATCGTCTACGGCGCTCTCGTCGCGATGGCCCAGAAGGACTGGAAACGGCTGGTCGCCTACTCGAGCGTGAGCCACATGGGCATGGTGATGCTGGGGATGTTCGCCCTGAACCCGGTGGGCGTCTCGGGCAGCATCATCCAGCA
>JAFNAJ010000043.1 GCA_017860085.1 Acidobacteriota bacterium
TCCTGGTCTGACGCCCCCCGGCCGTAGATGACGCCGTCCTTCACCTCTCCGCGGTAGGGATCGCGCGTCCACGTGGAGGGGTCGCCGACGCCGACCGTGTCGAGGTGTGCGTCGATCGCCACCACGGTCGAGCCCGATCCGACGCGCCCGAGGACGTTGCCGAGCCCGTCGGTCTTCACCTCGTCGAACCCTGCGCGCCGCATCTCGTCCGCAGCGCGGGCGACGACGCCCGCTTCCTCGGCGCTCTCGGACGGGATGGCAATCATGTCCCGCAGGAACTGCACCATGGCCGGCGTGTACTGCTCGGCCAGCCGGGCCACGCGATCGTTCACCTCGTCCATGACATCAACTCCTCCACGCACGTGCAGGCCACGGGACCGGGCAACGGGCGAAGTGGGCAGTGTACCGCAGGCGCACGCGGGAGGGCAGGCCTTCACGCCTGCCGATCACGGACCGGGCGAACGGTCTGTCACGCGCTCGTCGAGGCAGTTGACGTAGTTGACGGCCGAAGGGTCGAGCACGGCCACGCGCAACCAGTTCATGATCCGGAAGTAGGTGAGGTCGATCTCCCCAGACGCCTGGCCGTCGAGCGAGCCCTCGGGGTCGTCCTCGCGAAACGTGACCGTGAACGAGGCGCCACTGAACCGGACCACGCCCCCCTGCACCTCGGCGGTGAACTCGCGGTCGTCGAAGCGCCCAAGCACGAGCGCTCCATCCAGGCGGGGCTCGACGTAGAAGCCGGCCTTCACCGGGCGCCCGGCCCACGCCTCGCGGCTGCCGAAAAAGCGCGGCTTGATGAGGTAGGGCCCTCCGTCCTCCGGGCAGAACACGTCACAGTTGCCGCAGTCGTTGCAGAGATCCGCGAAGTTGGCAATCTGGTGCTTCTCCTCGATCACCAGCTCATCGTCCACGCGCGTGCGCCACGCGTGACCGTCGTGCCACGCCTTCACGATCGGGATGCGCATCGCGGGTAGGACGAACGTGAAGTTGGCGTCGTTGGGGCACACGGGGACGCACTTGTCGCACGTGATGCAGTCGAAGAGCGCCAAGTGGCTGCCGATCTTGCGCGGCACCTGACGGTTGCGTGCCGCCGAGTAGCGGTCGTCGTCGAGCACGCGCGCGGCATAGTGTGCCGTGTTCAGCACCCGTGCCGCCGACACCCAGCGTCGGTAGACGTCGGGGCCGGCCGCCGCGCGCAGGTTGCCGGCCGTCGTGAGCGCGGCCTCACACCTGGCTCGCGTGTTGTCATCGAGGTTGAGCGTGGCCAGGGCCGGCGCGCCCAGGCCGAAGGCTCGAATGACCAGGTCGTCGATCGTGGCCGCCTCCGCCGCCCGCATGCGATTGACGAGATTCACGAAATAACCGCGGGCCCGCTCGTAGCCACCGGTCTTGAGCAGGTCCGTGCACACGGTGACGGGAACCAGCCCGAGCGCGACCGCGTCGGGGAAGTTCAAGCGGTCGATGCCCCCGGAAAACGAGATGGGCACCGTGTCGGCGAATGCCTGCCGGAACCGTCCCACGAGCTGCATCGCGAGCACGTGGAGGGGCGGCCCCGACAAGTACATCTCGCGCTCGGTGGCCGGGAAGAAGCGCCGGTGGTTCCGGACGATCAGCGTGTTGGTGAACTTGACGCCGAAGCCCACTCCGAGCGACCGCGCCGATTCGGCGAGGCGCCCGGTGAAATCGACCATCTGGGTCCACGTGGTGTCGCGCGCAAACGCGCTGTCGGGTACCTCGATCTCCCGGTAGCCGAGCTGGTCGTGCAGGATGCGGCGGGTTTCCGCCCCGCCCAGCAGCATGGGGTTCAGCTTGACGATGCAGTGGAGACCCTGGCGCATGACGACATCGGCCATGCGCTCGACTTCCTGCGGCGGGCAACCGTGGAACGTGCTGAGGGTCACCGAGTCGGAGATGGCGACGGGGAAGGCGAGATCGCGAAAGGCCTGCCATTCGTCGGGGATCTCGCGGCGGAGGCGATCGATGATCGGCCTCGCATCGCGCATCATGCCGATGAAGCGCTGGACCCGATCGCTCGTGAGGCCCGCCAGGTCGTAGCCGAGGCTCATGTCGAAGATCGTCTCGCCGAAGCCGGGCGCGAGATCGAGGACACGGCTCGCTTCGAGCACGCGCAGGAGGATCGCGGCCTTGACGTACTCCTCCGCCGACTCCTGGAGCGACAGCTCCTGCGACCATTCCACGTTGAACCCCACGGTCTGCATGTCGATGCACGGCCGCGGGATCACGAGGTCGTCCTTCACCTGGACCGTCTTGAGCTCGACGATGCGGCCACCACCGAGCCAGGAGAGGACGATGTTCTGTGCCAGCTGGGTGTGCGGGCCCGCTGCCGGTCCGAAGGGCGTCGAGCACGCGTGGCCGTTGAACGACACCGACAGGTCGCGCTCGGCGTCACCGAGGAAGAACCGCCGCGCAGGTAGGTCGAAGATCGTCTGCCGGCGGTCGAGCTCCCGGAACATCCGACGCACCAGCGCGCCGAGCGGGTAGGGGCGCAGATCGGCCACGACGGGTCATGCTAACTCTGATCTCCCGGTAGCTGCACGGTTCTTCGTTCTTTGTTCTTGGTTCTTGGTCCGTGCTTGGTGCTTGGTTCTTGGTTCGTTCTTGGTGCGTGGTTCCTGGTTCGAGCTTGGTTCCCGGGGGAGGGCGCGATCAGGGCTGCAGCTGGGGCGCGTGCTATTCTGGGCGCTCGGAAGGAGCGCGAGATGACGATCACCCGCCGCAATGCCCTGAAGGTTGCCGCCGCCAGCGCAGCTGGACTTGGCCTGTCGCGGTTTGCCGGCACGGCCGACGGTGCGTCAGCGGCCGGGCAGACATCCGCTGCACGCGTCGAGCCCATCGTCGCCGAGCGGGCGGCGAAGCCGCTCCGCATCTTGATCCTCGGCGGCACGGGCTTCACCGGGCCGTACCAGGTCCGCTACGCACTGGCACGTGGCCACAAGCTCACGCTGTTCAACCGCGGGCGACGGCCGAAGGAATGGCCGGGCGAGGTAGAGGAACTGGTCGGCGACCGCAACACCGGCGACCTGAAGGCGCTCGAGGGTCGCGAGTGGGACGTCTGCATCGACAATCCCACGACCCTGCCGTTCTGGGTGCGCGATGCCGGTCAGGTGCTGAAGGGCAAGGTCGGGCAGTACGTCTTCATCTCGACGCTGTCGGTGTTTCCCGACGACGTGAAGCCGGGGGCGGACGAAACGGTGCCCGTGCTCGAGTACAAGGGCGCCGACGCGATGAAAGAGACACAGGAGACCCTGCGCGCCAACATGGCGCTCTACGGCCCACTGAAGGTGCGTTCCGAGCGCGAGGCGGAGGCCTGGTTTCCCAAGATCACGACCGTCATCCGGCCCACGTTGATTGTGGGGCCGGGCGACGAGAGCGACCGCTTCACGTACTGGCCCGCGCGCCTGGATCGTGGTGGCGACGTGCTCGCCCCGGGCGACGGCACCGATGCCGTGCAGTTCATCGACGCACGCGATCTCGCGGAGTGGACGATTCGCATGGTCGAGTCGCGCACGTTCGGCGTGTTCAACACGGCCGGCCCGACCGAGGAGATGTCGATGCTCGAGATGCTCTACGGGATACGCGGGGCGACGACCGCGAGCCCGAAGCTGCACTGGGTGCCGGCGAGCTTTCTCGAGGAGCACAAGGTCCACGCCTGGTCAGACATGCCCGTCTGGGTGCCGTCCACGCCCGACATGATGGGCTTCAGCCGCTTCAGCAACAAGCGCGCGGTGTCGGCAGGGCTCACGTTCCGGCCGCTGGCCCAGACGGCCCTCGACACGCTCGCGTGGTTCAAGACGCTGCCGGCCGATCGGCAGTCGAACCTGCGAGCGGGCATCAAGCCCGACCGCGAGCGCGAGGTCCTGGCGGCCTGGCGCGCCCGCAAAGGCTGACGGGCACACGACGGAGTGCCCGCCACGGCGGGTTCGGAGTAATCTGGTGACTGGCCCGACGGCCTCGACGCAGGCCCCCTGCGGTGAGGCCCGTCACGTGTTCCCGCCCCCCGGGAAGGCTCCTCCCATGAAGCAAGCACTGGCACTCAGTCTCGTGGTTGGTCTGGCGCTCGTCGGGTCGGCGTGCAGCCAGAAGGCACCGGCAGAGGCGGCCCTCACCGCCGCGCAGACCGCGTTCGATGCGGTCAAGGGCGACGCCAAGGTCTACGTGCCCGACCAGCTGCAAGCGGTCGAGGACGCGTTCGCTGCGGTCAAGGCGAGCTTCGACGGCGGGGACTACGCGAAGGCGCTCGCCGACGCGACGGGCCTGCTCGACAAGGTGAATGGACTGAAAGACGCGTCGGAGGCAAAGCGCAAGGAGCTCAGCGCCACCTGGAGCCAGCTCTCGACGTCGATGCCGCCGGTGGTCGCATCGATCCAGACCCGCGTCACAGAGTTGTCGAAGATGCGACGGCTGCCGCGCGAGCTGTCGAAGGAGAACTTCGAGGCGGCCAAGACCGGGCTCGACGAGATCACACAGGCGTGGACCGCTGCAACCGGGGCCATGGACGGGGGCGACCTCGTTGGCGCCGTCGCGAAGGCCGCGCCCGTGAAGGCCAAGGCGCTCGAGATGCTGAACCTGCTCGGGATGCCGGTGCCTGACAGCCTGAAGTAGGGGCGCGGTCACTTCCGCCGGTCGAGCGTCAGGTCGTCCCAGGACGACGGGTCGTCGAGTGACTCCAGGTGTGTCAGCACGGTGACGTAGGGCACCACCTGTCGGATGTCGGCCTCGATCTGCTCGAGCAGGTGGTGCCCCCGGTGGACGGTCCAGTCGCCGGGGACCAGCACGTGGAGCGATACGAACCGGCGCGCCCCCGATTGCCGCGTGCGCAGAGCGTGGTACTCGACACCGTCGCAGCAGTGCCGCGCGACGGCAGCCTGCACGGCCTCACGTTCGTGCGTCGGCAGCGCCGTGTCCATGAGTCCAAGCGCCGACTCGCGCACGATCTTCACCCCGGCCCAGACGATGTTGGCCGCCACCATCAGCGCGACGACGGGGTCGAGGCGCAGCCAACCGGTGAGGGCGACCGCACTCACGCCGACGATGACGCCAGCAGAGGTCCATACGTCGGTCATCAGGTGTTGGGCGTTGGCTTCGAGCGTGACCGAATGATGGCGCCTGGCGGCCTGCAGCAGGATGCGGGCGACCACCAGGTTGACACCCGACGCGGCCGCGGACACGCCCAGCCCGATCCCGACCTGCTCGAGAGGCCTGGGATGGACCAGTCGCTCCACCGCTGCAACGGCGATGCTGATGGCCGCGATCAGAATGAGCGTCCCTTCAACGCCGCTCGAGAAGTACTCTGCCTTCCCGTGCCCGTAGGCGTGGTCATCGTCGGCCGGTCGCGCGGCGACCGTCAGCATGGCGAGGGCCATGGCGGCGCCGACGAGGTTGACCAGCGACTCGACGGCGTCCGACAGCAGGCCGACCGACCCAGTGAGCAGGTAGGCCACGACCTTGAGCGCGATGGTGACCAGCGCCGCGGCGATCGAGAGCCAAGCGAATCGCTTCAGCGACGCTCGACCGTCCTCGGCCGACATGGCCGAGTCTGGATCGTCGTGCGTGGCTCGCGTGGACATGGCAGTGGCGTCCGCGGGGACGAGAAGCATTCTAGCCGCACACCGGCCTGTCCGCGGCAGAGCGTGGGCTCAGCCGGCAGCGAGGCTGGACCACATGCTACGCTCTCGGCCATGCGTGTGCCATTCGCTGTTCGCGCGGGTAGCTTGGTAGTGGCCATCGTCGCGTGCGCGGGTCTCGTCGGGCGGGCCGAGCCTCCCCAGGGAGGGCTTCAGGAGGCCCTCGTCCGCGTCTGGCCCGCCTTGGCGAGCTTCTACGCCGAGCGCGTCCGTCAGGCAGGCATCGTGGGCAGCGGACTGGTGGTGGTCAGCGGGGGACAGATCGCTGCCGAGCACCACGAGGGCTTCCAGGATCTGGGGTCGCGCCGTGCCGTCGACCGCGACACGATCTACCACTGGGCGTCGATCACCAAGACCCTCACCGGCATCGCGGTGATGCAGCTGCGGGATCGCGGCCGACTCCGGCTCGACGACCCGGTCGTGGACTACATTCCCGACCTGCGCCAGGCCCACAACCCCTTCGGCGACATGGCGCAGGTGACGATCCGCCAGTTGATGTCGCACAGCGCTGGATTCCGCGCGCCGACGTGGCCCTGGGGAGGCGACCGCCCGTGGCACCCGTTCGAGCCGACGCGGTGGGAACAGTTGGTCGCGATGCTGCCCTATACCGAGCTGCTGTTCAAGCCGGGCTCTCGCTATCGCTACTCGAACCCCGGCGTGATCTTCCTCGGGCGCATCATCGAGCAGCTCTCGGGTGACGACTACGAGACGTACGTGACGAAGAACATCCTCATGCCGCTCGGCATGCATCGGAGCTTCTTCGACCGGGCGCCGTACCACCTCGTCTCGCACCGGTCGCACAGCTACTTCAGGACGGACGAGGGCCTGACCGAGGCGCGCTTCGATTTCGACACCGGGATCACCGTGTCGAACGGGGGCCTGAACGCCCCGCTCCCCGACATGGCGCGCTACCTGGCGTTTCTCATCGGCGACCCGAGTCGGGCTGCCGAGTATGACGTCGTGCTGCGCAGGGCGACGCTCGAAGAGATGTTCGTGCCGCAGCTGCCGGCCACCGACGGCGAGGGCGGGAGCGGCGCCGACGTCAGCATCGGCTTGTCGTTCTTCATCGAACGGCACGGCGGCGTCGAGCTGGTCGGGCACAGCGGCAGCCAGAACGGCTTCCTGTCGCACCTGTACCTGCACCGCCCGTCGAAGACTGGCTATCTCGTGGCCTTCAACACCGAGGTCACATCGAAGCAGCGTGGGGACGCGCAGGTGACGCGGCAGGTGGACGCCGACCTGCGTGATCGCATCGCGGCGGCACTGTTCGCGCCAGCGGCGCGCAACTGAGCGTTGCTTCGTCGTGTGCGGATCCGACACAGCGCGCCTGAGCCCGAGGCGCCTGAAGTGGCTTGAATCGCCCATCAGCAGGCGCCATAATCGGCCCGGCCACCCAGAGCTCGCGATGGGCAGCCTTCAGCGACCGCACGCGAGCAGTCCCCGAGATCTCGATGTCAGGCGCCCCACATCGCACGCGCGTCGATCCCAGGCGCTGAACCAGCCGGAGTGCCGATGGACGTCCTTCGGTAGTCACGGGGCGAAGTTGCACGCCGCGAACGCGGCTCACGGAGGGGTGCCATGAGTCCGAAGAAGGCGGGAACCAGCCTGCGCGCGTTCGCGGGTCTCCTGACCATGATCTCGATGAGCGCGGTGGCCAACGCGCAGGTCGTGATCAGCCAGGTGTATGGCGGCGGTGGGAACAGCGGTGCGCCCTACACGCACGATTTCGTCGAGCTGTTCAACCGCGGTGCCTCCAGTGAGTCGCTGTCGGGCCTGTCCATCCAATACACCAGTGCCACCGGTACCGGGCTCTTCTCGCAAAGCGTGACGGCGCTTGCCGGATCGATCGCGCCCGGGCAGCACTACCTGGTGCAGATGGCCGCCGGCGCGGGCGCCGGCGGGCCGTTGCCAGTCCCCGACCGGACTGGCACTGCGGCGATGAGCGCCAGCGCCGGAAAGGTGGCACTGGTCAACAGCACGACGGGCCTCGCATGCAACGGCGGCTCGACGCCGTGCACGCCAGCACAGCTTGCGCTGATTCTCGACCTCGTCGGGTACGGCGGCGCGAACTTCTTCGAGGGCGGTGGGGCGGCTCCGGCGCTGAGCAACACGACGGCGGCATTTCGGGCGGCCGGGGGCTGCACGGACACGAACAGCAACTCCGCCGATTTTGCCGCTGCCGCGCCATCGCCAAGGAATACGGCGTCACCGCTCAACGTCTGTGCGGTTGCCGATACCGCCCCGAGCGTGACAGACGTGGTCCCCGCAAGCGATACGACCGGCGTGTTGTCGAACGCGAATCTCAGCGTCACTTTCAGTGAGCCGGTCAATGTCGTTGGAGCGTGGTACGCCATGTCGTGCACGATGAGTGGCTCGGTCACGGCCGCGGTGTCGGGCGGACCAACCACGTTCATCCTCGACCCCTCCACAGACCTGGCTGGCGGCGAGACGTGCACGGTCACCGTGCTCGCCGCCCAGGTGACCGACCAGGACACGGACGATCCGCCCGACGCCATGGGGGCCGACTATGCGTGGTCCTTCACCGTCGCAGCCGCCGACCCGTGCGCGCCGCCCTACACGCCCATTCCCGACATCCAGGGCAGCGGCGCGGCGGCCGCCATCACGGGCCCCGTCAGCACGAAGGGCGTCGTCGTCGGCGACTTCGAGGGTCCGTCGCCGACCCTTCGAGGTTTCTACCTCCAGGATGCCGTCGGTGACGGGGATGCGGCCACGTCGGACGGCATCTTCGTGTTCAACGGCAACAACAACAGCGTGAACGTCGGCGACCTGGTGCGCGTGACCGGCACGGCCAGTGACTTCCAGGGCCAGACGCAGGTCAGCGCCAGTTCCATCATCCCCTGCGGCACCGGCACGGTGACACCGGTGGACGTCACGCTTCCGTTCGGTGCCCCCGACTTCCTCGAGCGGTTCGAAGGCATGCTCGTCCGCCTGCCTCAGACCCTCTTTGTCACCGAGCACTCCCAGCTCGGGCGATTTGGCCAGGTCGTGCTTTCATCAGGGGGGCGACTGAAGCAGCCCACCGATGTCCACGAGCCGGGGTTCGATGCAGATGTCCTGCAGGCGGCCAACGATCTCAATCGACTGATCATCGACGACGGCCCGAACGCGCAGAACCCTGATCCCATCGTGTTCGGTCGAGGAGGCAACCCGCTGTCGGCCTCCAACACGCTGCGCGGCGGCGACACGGCCACCGGCATCATCGGCGTCATGACCTACACGTGGGGAGGGAACAACGCCAGCCCGAACGCGTATCGCGTGCGCCCGGTCGGGGCCCTCAACGGCTTCGTGAGCTTCGACGCGATCAACCCGCGACAGACCGCGGCTCCCGTGCCCGCTGGCGCGCTGCGCGTGGCAAGCATGAACTTGCTGAACTTCTTCAACACCTTCGATGGCCTGCCAGACACGGTGGACAACTGCACCAACGGCGCCGGCGGCGCGGCCACCGACTGCCGGGGCGCGGATACGGCGGCGGAGTTCGGCAGGCAGTGGCCGAAGACCGTCGCGGCAATCCTCGGGACGCAGGCGGACATCATCGGCGTGATCGAACTGGAGAACGACGGCTACGGGCCCACCAGCGCCATCCAGTTCCTCGTCGACAAGGTGAACGAAGCGACTGCGCCGGGCACGTACGCCTTCATCGATGTCGACGCTGCGACCGGGCAGGTGAACGCGCTGGGGACCGACGCCATCAAGGTCGGGCTGATCTACAAGACCGCCAGAGCGGTTCCCATTGGCCAGACCGCTGCGCTCAACTCGGTGGGGTTCGTCAACGGGGGTGATGGCGAGGCGCGAAACCGGCCCGCCCTGGCCCAGGCCTTCGAGGAATTCGGCACGGGCGCACGCCTCGTGGTCACCGTCAACCATCTGAAGAGCAAGGGCAGCGCGTGCGATGCGCCGGATGCCGGCGATGGACAAGGCAACTGCAACCTCGTGCGGAAGTATGCCGCGACGGAACTGGTGACGTGGTTGGCCACCGACCCCACCGGGAGTGGCGACCCGGATGCGCTGATCATCGGCGACCTCAACTCGTACTCGAAGGAAGACCCGATCTCGACGATCACGTCGGCCGGCTACACGAACTTGGGGCCGTCATTCGGGAGCGGGCACACGTACCTGTTCGACGGGCAGTGGGGCTCCCTCGACCACGCGCTGGCCAGTGCCACCCTCTCACCGCAGGTGCAGGGGGTGGGGATCTGGTACATCAACGCCGACGAACCCAGCGTCCTTGACTACAACACCGACTTCAAGACACCGGGTCTGCAGGCGAGTCTCTATGCTCCCGACGAGTTCCGCATGGCGGACCACAACCCGGTGCTCGTCGATCTCGACCTGCAAACCGACGTCGATGCCGCCGCATCGGTCAGCGCCGGCGGGGAGATCGAGTTGATCGGCTCGGCCGGGATCGGCGCCGGCGACTCCGGCTCCCGGACGACGGTCGCGCTGAACGGCAAGTTCCAGAAGGAGGGGCCTCAGCCGCGGGGCACGATCAACGTCGTGATTCGGCGCACCGAAACCGACGGTCTTCACGTCTACCAGGTGAAGGCGACGACGCTGTCCGTGCTCTCGGTCGATCGGGCCGCGGGTCGCGGGACAGTGATTGCCCCGGCGGTCATCCAGGACATCACCGATCCGGCGGCGCCGCTTGAAGTCGACCCGGACGCCACGGTTCGCGTCACCATGAAGGACAACGGTGAGCCGGGCATCTTCGTCGACACCGTGGGCATCACCGTGTGGACGAGCGACGCGGCCCTCTGGTTCTCGAGCAACTGGAACGGGTTGACGACCGTCGAGCAGACGCTGGCAGCGGGCAACGTCCAGGTACGATAGTCCCGGTGCCCGTCATCAGTGGCGCGATGGCTCTGCCCGTGAGCGCTGCCGCGGCGCCGCGCACCTGTACCTGCACCGCCTCGGAGACTGTCACTCTCTTGCGCCGCGGACGGGGCGCTCCGATCGTGGGTCAGATCAGTAGTAGTGCGCGTCCTTCTCACCGGCATGAATGGCCACGGCGAGGGTGTTGTCCTTTGGCGGGATGGGGCAGTTGTAGTGGACCGAGTACGCGCACAGGGGGTTGTACGCAAGGTTGAAGTCCAGTAGGTACTGTCCGTTCGGCAGCCGCCTGGCGTCGACGTAGCGCCCCAGGGGATAGCTTTCGTGTCCGCTGGTGGCATCGCGGAAGTACACCGCCACGTCGTGCTCGCCGACGCCGGGCTCGAGCAGCCGCGTCGCCTCCAGGCGGCACGGCGTCGTGCCGATCAGGAAGTCGAACCATCCAACTCGCTCGGCCTGACGACGGTTGCCGCGCGTCGAGAGGATCACCACGCGCTCGGGCGTCGGATTCGGCGTGAGGGGCAGCTCGAACCGGTAGGCGAGATCCACCGGGAAGTACTCGAGGCCCTTGTACTCGCGGAACCGTGGGCTCTTCGGGTCGTAGACGATGATGGCGGGGAAGCGCTGGTGCGAGAGCCGCAGCAGGAACCTGCCCACGCCTATCGCCGACGGCGGCACGACGGCGTCGCGGCGCTCGGCGCCGTCCACGCTGAAACGGGCGCGCTCGTCGACGGCCACCACGCGGAAACGATCGCCGTCGACGCTGACTCGCAGGTGGTGCGGCTCGACCGCGGGATCGTCGAGGCGCAGGTCGTTGTCATCCCCGCGGCCGACCGTAAGTGTGGTCCGGTCGTTGAAGTCCTGGCGGTCCACGGTAGCCAGGTAGGAGGTCGGACTGGTGCGAAGGGCCTCCCGGCTCTTCGCGCGGGCTGCCTCGATGTCCTTCACGACGGCCGCTGCGGCAGCCTTGTCGAGCTTGACCGGCCTGGCTGCCTCTGTCGCGGGGACCAGTGCCAGCAGCATCGCGAGCAGCAATCGGCTCATGCCTGTCTCCGCGCCGCATGGTACCACGCGGTCGCCTGAGTCGCGTCCGTGCGCCTCAGGAGCTGCGAGGGCTTGACCCTTGCGCACGGGTCCTTCAAGATGCTGTCGCCGATGGCCACGGCACCTGACGAGGCGGCGTTCGCAGCGGCATCGCTGTCGGAGAGCGAGCAGCGGTTTGAGCGCTGGCGGAAGACCGTTGGCTTCTTCCTTGGGCCGGCGGCGTTTGCGCTCGTGTG
>JAFNAJ010000386.1 GCA_017860085.1 Acidobacteriota bacterium
ATCCAGGCCGTGTTCGACGAGACGAAGACGCGCGACTGGCTCACGCGCGACATCGTGTTCAACGCGGCGGCGAAAGTGCCAGCTGGCGTCCAGCCCTACGCGCGGTACAACTCGGTGAAGGTGCTTCCCGGCAAGGCCGGCGCGTATCGTCAGGCGTGGGAGAAGTACAACAAGCCGGTGCTCGAAAAGGCCCTGGCCGAGGGCGCGATCATCGCCTACGGGCTCGGGGTCGAGGAACTGAAGACCACCGGCTCATGGACGCACTTCGCCTGGTACATGGCCAAGGACCTCGCGTCGCTCGACAAAGTGCGGGTGCTGTACAACGCCGACCGCGCAGGGCGTTCGCAGGACGAGCGCGATGCCATCACGGCTGCCTTCAGGGAGCTGACCGACCCGGACGCGTCGCGCAGCATGATCACGAGGTCGATCGTGTTCAAGTGGGCAGAGTAGCCACGAGCACCCCGTGGCCGAGGGCCACGGGGGTCCGCCTGGAAGCCCCTCACCGACGGTCCGCGGGTGGCGCCACGTCCTGGTCGCGCTGCCACCACCTGCGCGGCAGCGCCTTCTGCGACGGCCACACCTCGGTGAGCGTCTCGCCTTCGAACAACTGGCCGTTCTTCATCACGTAGTGCACGCTGTTGGTGTTGCGGATGTCGACGAGCGAGGACCACGAGGTCGGCGAGCTTGCCCGGCTCGAGGCTCCCGAGGTCCTGCGCGAAGCCGATCATCTCGGCCCCGCGCAGCGTCGCCGCCCGCAGCACCTCCATCGGCGTGAAGCCGCCGGTCGCGAGCGCCCACATCTCCCAGTGATAGCCGAGTCCCTGCAGCTGTCCGTGACTGCCGATGCCGACGCGCCCGCCCTCCCGGGCGATCTTGAGCGCTGACATCGCGGTTCTCGGATAGGCGTACTCGTCCTTGCGGAACCACTGCAGGCGCCTGGTCTTTCGATCGATGAGCGTGTGCGGCAGGAACCGGCTGAGCTTCGGGTCGTCGTGGACCTCGGTCGTCGTGTAGAAGTCGTTTTCGGCGAACGGCCCGCCGTAGTTCACGAGGAGCGTGGGCGTGTACCCGATGCCCGACTTCGCAAACACCTCGACGACGTCCCTGAAGACGGGGACGATCGGCAGGGAGTGCTCGTTGCCCCAGAACCCGTCGATCGCGTGCGTCAGATCAAGCTTGAGATCGAGTCCGCCTTCTGTCGTCGGCATCAGGCCGAGTTCCTTCGACGCCTGCACGACGAACTGACGCTGCCGGCGGTTCCCGGCGAGATACGACTTCAGATTGCGCGTGCGGTAGTGCTCACGATACTTGCTCAGGACGCCCTTTGCGTCCTCGAGCGTCTTGAAGTCGTTGTTCGAGAAGACGCCAGGGCCGGTCGAGTAGGCCCGCGGGCCCAGCAGCATGCCCGCGTCCACCATGTCCTGGTACGCGAACATGTCGTTGGTCATCGTCTGCACGTCGAGACCCGCCGTCACGCCATAAGCCAGGTTGGCCAGGAAACTCGGGTTCTCGGCATCGAGCACACCCTTGCGCAACTCGAACCAGTGCGCGTGGGTATCGACGAACCCTGGAACGATCGTCGTCCCCGTCACGTCGATCACCCTCGCCCCCGCCGGGACCTCGACGCTGCCGCTGGCGCCGATCGCGACGATGCGGTTGTCGGTCACGACGATGTCGCCGCGCTCGATGACCTCGTCGCCCTTCATGGTAATCAGGCGGGCGCCGCGCAGCGCCACAGTGCCCCGTGGCGTGCTGCGAGGCACCTCGATGGTGACCCGGAACTGCTCAGTAGGGAGGGGCTTGCGCGCCGGTGGCTTGTCGCCCTCGGTTTGACCGTCGCTCTTCGGCGCGTCGAAGTCGACCACGTCGAGCGGCAGGCGATAGAAGGTCGATCCCACCGCCCAGGTGATGGCTCGGCCGGCGTCGGCCCACCCGAAATAGTCGGCACCCACCTCGGTGAGCCTTCGCACGGGCACCGACGGTGAGCCGACGTCGACCTTGGGCGCCTCGCCGCCGACGCGCGGAACGGCCACGAGAAACAGCTGGTTCTGCACCAGCGCCAGTGCCCATCGCCCGTCGGGCGACATCCGGGCATCGTCAGCCCCCACGGGTTCGTCGTTGGCGTAGATCCCCTTGCCGAGGATCTTCAGGTGTTCGCGCCGATCGGTGCCGTCGAGGCGCATCGACACCAGCCCTTGGCCGCCGCCCTCCGGGAGGAAGCCGGCACCGTAGACGTACACGCGGTCCCTGTCGGTGGTGAAGTGCGGCTTGCCAAGTCCGCGCGAGGCCGAGATGAGCGTCGCCTCGCCACCCTCGGACGCCACCCAGATGAGGTCGAGCGGGATGGCTACACCTCCGAACTCCTCGGGCATCTCGTCGCGCATGAAGCGCGACCCGCGCAGCGCCACGATCTTGGAGCCGTCGGGCGACCAGGCCGGATCGGAGAAGAACGCGGCGGTCCTCGTCAGTTGCACGGGCCGACCCGCGCCATCCGCGCGCGTCTTCCACACGTGACCGCCTTCGGCAGCCGACCACGTGACGTAGGCGATCCACTGCCCGTCTGGCGACCAGGACGGCTGGAACTTCATCTGATCGCTCTGGACGAGGCGCCGAGGCTGCCCATTCGGGAGGTCCAGGACGTACAGGTCGGCGAGCGACGAGAAGGCCACGCGCCTGCCATCGGGCGACTGTGAGGCGTCCTGGATGAGGCGGGCCTTCACCGGTCCTTCCTCGACGCGATATGGGAAGCTCAGGAGAGGGCCAATCTGCTGCGTGACGGCCGCGGCGAACGGGATCTCCCGCGAGGCGCCCGTCGCAACGTCGACGCGGTGGATTCTCCCGTTCCAGGTCGTGACGATCGCCGTGCCATCGGGAGTGAAGGCATAGCCGGGATAGAGGTCACGGGTGAAGCCAGCCTCCTGGTCGTCCCGTTGCACGGGATACGCCACCCGCCGGTCGTCGCCGGTCTGGAGATTGCGCACCCGCAGTTCGGTCTCGGTCTCGAGACGCGTGGCGTAGGCGAGCAGGCGACCGTCGCTCGACAGCGCCGGGCGCACCGCGCTGCCGGGCGCCTGGGTGAGGACGTCCTCGTCTCCCGTCACCAGATCGCGGCGGGCGATCTGCCACAGGGGAAACGAGGCGTTGTACTGGAAGCCCCCAAGCTTCCTGGCGTAGTAGACGTGCCGACCGTCTGGCGACACGACGGCGCCCACCGCGTTGAGGCGACGAGCGCTCGGCGTGTCGGGCTTCGGCTTGGCCTTGGTGACCTGGACGCCCTTGCCTCCGCGCGCGTGGTACATCCACAACTCGTAGGTGTTGGCGCCGAGTGGCTGGCGGGACACGATGACGTAGGCACCGTCGGCCGACCAGGCAGGTGACGAGAAATCGGTCGTCTCGTCCTGGCTCAGCTTCTTCGGGTCCTTGCCGTCGATGGCCATCACCCACACGTTCTCGGCGCCATCGCGGTCGCTGAGGAACACGATGCGGGTGCCATCGGGCGAGACGCGCGGCTGGCTGTCGAATGGCATGCCGCTCGTGAGTGGCGTCGCCTCGCCCCCTCCGATGGGCAGCGTGTAGAGATCGCCGAGCAACTCGAACACGATGGTGTTGCCGTCGGGCGTGACGTCGAGCGAGAGCCACGTTCCTTCGTTCGTCGTGAACTCGATCGTCCGCTCGGGCGAGAGGGGAAGACCCATTGGCTTACTGCTCGTGGCCGGCGGCGAGGCGGGCTCCTGCGCGGCGCGCGTGACGACCGTGCCGGCGACGGCGCACGTGACGAGCACGAGGATCGGAAGTGGCCACCACAGCGGGCGAAGACGTCGGGCGATTGGCATTGGCATCTCCCTCAACGGCGCCCAAGCGTAGCACGTGCCTCTGGGCGGCAAGCCTCCGGGTCGCGTGGCGGGATTCCTCCCCGCTTGTCGTTATTCAGGATAGAAGGAGGAACACCAATGCCACAGACCATGGCCACCCAAAGGAAGCGCGAGCCAGTGCCGCTCAACGGCGTCGACACCCCGGCCCTGTTTGCCACGATCGAC
>JAFNAJ010000387.1 GCA_017860085.1 Acidobacteriota bacterium
GACGCCGGGGCCACCCGGTGGTCTTCCGCGTCCCACTTGTCCCACATCTCCCACTGGTCGCAGCAGCACCACCCGGGCATCAGGAGGATGCCGTAGCGGTCGGCGAGATCGTAGAACTCGTCGGTCTCGAGCTTGCCCTCGAGCCTGATCGTGTTGAGCCCCATCTCGCGCACGTAGCGCAGCTCGGCTTCGAGGCGTTCGGTGGATTTCGGGCGGAGGAGCATGTCGGACGCCCAGCCGCCGCCCCGGATCAGGATTGGCTTGCCGTTGACCTTGAAAAGGCGGTGGCCTTCCGGCGTCAGCTCCGACGTCATCTGCTGGATGCCGAAGCGGACGCTCTGGCGATCCGAGGAGACGCCATCGACCACAGCGTCGAGCTCGAGGGTGTAGAGGTCCTGGGCGCCCATGCGGTAGGGCCACCAGAGTCGTGGGCGCTCGATCTCGAGCGCCTTCACCTGGTCTGGCGAGAAGCGCACGGTCTTGCGTTCCCGTGCGGCGAGCGAGACCGGCGTGGAGAAGGTAATGTCGCCGATCGTGCCCGTGACGATGCCACGGGCGGGCCCGCGGGTCGCGTTCCACACCTCGGCGGTCACGGTCAGGCGCGCCCGCTCGAGCGAGGGCAGGTCGAGCGTCGAGACGACGTGCGGGTCACGCAGGGCGATCGGTCCGTTCTGTGTCAGGTACACATCGCCCCAGAGACCCATGTTCTTGTCAGCGGGCGTGGGGTTCCAATCGACCCACATGATCGCGAGGTCGTGAGGCTCCGGCGCGAACACCTCCACGGCGAGCGCATTCCGCTGGCCCGGCCGCACGAGGCCGGTCACGTCGAACTCGTACTGGCGAAAGGCGCCGACGACCTCATCCGCGCCAGCGATTCGGGTGCCGTTCACCCAGATGTTGGCCCGGTAGTTGATCCCGTCGAAGTGCAGAGAGGTGTGCTGGCCCGCGCTCGTGTCCGGCAGGTCGAACTCCCTCCGATACCACCACGAGGGCTTGAACGGGCTGTCAGCGGGCGTGGGCAGCAGCGTGAACCGCTCGCCGATCGGATAGGTCGTTCCGGGGATGGCGCGGAGGTTCATGCCGAAGTAGGGATCCGGGTAGGTCCCGTTCTCGACCAGGGCCCCCACGACGGTGTTGGGCACGGTGACCGCGTGCCATCCGCCGGTGACGAAGCCGGCCCGGGAGATGGCGTCACCCTTTTCCTGGACCTTCGCGGACGACTGGATGGCCCAGCCCGTCTTCAGCGGCTGCCGATCGGCGGCCACCGAGACTCGGGGCGACACAAGGGGTACGAGAAGTGCGCTGAGGAGTACGACCCGCGTGTGCGAACGTCGCATCGGAGCTCTCCCTGCTGTGGGGGCCAGCCTTCAGGCCGGCCGCCGTTTGGCGCTAGCCGGTAGGCGCTAGCCGCTAGCCGCCAGCCGTTAGCCGCCAGCCGGTAGCCGCTAGCCGCTAGGCGTTAGCCGGTAAGCGCCAGCCGGTGGCTGTTCGCCGCCTACTTTCCCTGCACGATCTCGACGATCTGGTTCGCCTTCACTCTCTCTTGCCGCGTCGTGGTCCCGTCTGGCCAGAGCACCTCGATAACATCGACCTCGGTGGCCCCGCCGAGCCCGAAGTGCTGGCGCTTGTCGTCCTGCGAGATGTAGCTCGTCCCGCTCTGGACGAGCCGCGTCATCGCGAGCGCGCCGGCCTTCACCTTGACGACAGCACCGATGGCGCCAGCGTTCTTGCCGGTGCCCTTCAGTTTCACCAGGATCCAGTTGCCTGCGCCGGCCACCTCGTTGTGCAGCACCTGAGGCGTACCGTCGAGGTCGTTGACGACGATGTCGATGCGGCCGTCGTTGTCGAGGTCACCGATGGCCAGGCCGCGGCTCACACGTTCCTCGGTGAACACCGCCCCGAACTTCGCCGCGACCTCGTCGAACGTGCCGTCGCCGCGGTTCTCGTAGAAGAGCTTGCGCTGCCGGTATCCGGCCGAGGCGCCCAGGCGGGCCTTGTCGAGCTGCGGGTAGACGTGGCCGTTCACCGCGACCATGTCGAGCCAGCCGTTGTTGTCGTAGTCGAGGAACGCGTTGCCCCAGCCGACGAAGGGCAGGCTCACCGGGCCCGTGCGGCTGCGAAACGCGGCCTCGACGAAGTGCGTGCCCTCGTTCCGGAAGAGGTTGTTGTACTCCTCCGCGAAATTGGTGACGTAGATCGCGAACTTCCCCGTGTTGGTGTAGTCGCCGAGGGCCACGCCCATGCTCCCCTGCTCGGATCCGTCCTCGCTCACGGCGACGCCGAGGGGAAACGCCTGGTCCTTGAACGTCCCGTCCTTCTGGTTCACGTACAGGAAGTTCGCCGTCGAGTCGTTCGCCACGTAGAGATCGGGCCAGCCGTCGTCGTTGAAATCGAGCCAGGCGATGCCGAGGCCGAAGTACTCGCGCGGGTCGGACACGCCGGCAGCCTTGCCCACCTCGGTGAAGCGTCCGTTGCCCTCGTTGCGGAACAGGAAGTCGCCCTCGCCGGGCAGGCCTCGCGGGCCGCACTGCACCGCGATCCCGCGGTACTCGCAGGTCTTGTCCTTGCCGAACTGCGGGAGGTTTGCGAGGTCGATCTTCACGTAGCGACTGACAAAGAGGTCCAGGTCGCCGTCGCGGTCGTAGTCGGCGAAGCCGCAGCCGGCCGACCAGCCGCCGCCAGCCACGCCCGCGGTCTCGGTGACGTCGGCGAACGTCCCGTCACCCTTGTTCCGGTACAACGTGTTGGGGCCGAGATTGGTGACGTAGATGTCCTCCCACCCGTCTCCGTCCACGTCTGCCGTGCACACCCCCATGCCCCAACCCGGGTGGCCGACGCCTGCACGGTCGGTGACATCCTCGAACTTGAAGTGGCCCAGGTTGCGGTAGAGCGCACTGCGCGCGGCCTTGGGGTCGGCGGCGGTCTCCACCGTGAGCGAGTCGACGAAGTAGATGTCGAGAAGGCCGTCGTTGTCGAAGTCGAAGAGCGCCACGCCGCCGCTCATCGACTCGACGATGTATTTCTTCTCCGGGGCGGCGTGGTGCTGGAAGGTGATGCCCGCATCGCGCGTGACGTCGCGGAAGGGCGGCTTCGCGGCCGCGCTGGTCGGCGTCTGGGCGGAGGCCGCTCGAGCCACGCTCGCGGTCGCGATGACCGCCGCGACCAGCAGCGCGGTCCGATTCATCGCCGCATCCCTCCCGGTCCCGACATGCCGGTCTCGGTCCGAATCTCGTTCAAGCGGTCCTCCATCCGTTGCTGGGACTCGCGGTAGAGCGCCTGATATTTCTGGGCGTTTGCCTCGTCTCCGAGCCGCGCGTATGCGAGGCTGAGCTGATAGAACGCCTTCGGCAGGTTGGGCTGCGCCGCGGCGGTCTTCGCGAACGCATCGCGGGCCTCGGCGTATCGCCCTCGCTGCATGAGCACGAGCCCCATCACGAGGTTGCCGTTGGCGTGATCGGCCGACCGGGCGAGGACGCGGGA
>JAFNAJ010000388.1 GCA_017860085.1 Acidobacteriota bacterium
ACGCAGGCCTAAAGGCCTGCGCTACAGAGGGGGCTGCCCCCATCTGCGCGGCGATCCTGCGGTAGCGCAGGCCTTCAGGCCTGCGTCGGCGCCGAGCGGCAGCCCCGAGCCCCCAGTTCCTACCCATTGTCCTTCCCCTGTCGCCGTGCCACCCAACCATCCTTGTTCACCTGCCTGGCGCGGGCCACGGCCAGGGAGTCGGGAGGCACGTCGTCGGTGATCGATGAGCCAGCCGCGACGTAAGCTCCTTTGCCGACCGTGACGGGCGCGACGAGCTGGCAATCGCTCCCGATGAAGGCGCCGTCCTCGATCGTCGTCCGATGCTTGGCCTTGCCGTCGTAGTTGCAGGTGATCGTGCCTGCGCCGATGTTGACGGCCTCGCCGATCGTGGCGTCTCCGAGGTACGCCAGGTGGTTGGCCTTCGAGCGCGCCCCGAGCACGGTCTTCTTCAGCTCGACGAAGTTCCCCACGCTGGCCGCCGATCCCACGTCGCTGTCAGGGCGAAGGTGGGCAAACGGTCCGACCACCGCGCCCAACCCGATCCTCGATCTCTGCACGACGCAGTAGTTCCGCACGACGGCCGAGTCGTCCACCGAGGAATCGACGATGCGCGTGCCTGCATGAATCTCGCAGCCGCAGCCGATGCGCGTGCGCCCTTCGAGGTAGACGTTGGGGTGCAGCACGGTGTCGGGTCCGACTTCGACGTCAGGCCCGACGTAGGTCGTGGCGGGGTCGACCACGGTGACGCCGCTCGCCATCAGCTGATCGACACGGCGTGCCCGCACGATCGCCTCGAGCTCCGCAAGCTCCCGCTGGCTGTTGATGCCCTTCACCTCGAGCGGATCGCGCACCTCGACGCTCTCCACCACGAGTCTCTCGCGTCGCTGGATCGCTACCACGTCCGGCAGATAGTACTCGCCCTGGCTATTGGCGGCGGAGAGACCGGTGACGGCGCGGAACAAGCGCTCGAGGTCGAACGCGTAGATGCCGCTGTTCACCTCGCGGATGCGGCGCTCGTCGGCGGACGCATCCCGTTCTTCGACGATGCGCGCGATCGTCGCGGACGATGCGGCCGTAGCCGTGGGGGTTGTCGAGGGTCATTGTGAGCACGGTGGTCGCGGCCCCGGTGTCGCGGTGACGCTGGAGCAGCCGCGCGAGCGTCTCGGCCGAGAGCAGCGGCACGTCGCCCGACAGCAGCAAGAGCGTGCCGGTGCGCGACCCGAGGAGAGACTGCGCCTGGAGGACGGCGTGCCCCGTGCCGAGCTGTGGCTCCTGCACGACGTACTCGAGGGAGGGCCATTCGGCCAGCGCGCGCCGGACGTCGTCAGCCTGGTGTCCGACCACAATGACCACGCTCGCGCCGTTAAGCACCATCGCGGTCCGGACGACGCGCGTGATGAGCGGGAGCCCGCCCAGCGGGTGCAGAACCTTGGCGCGCGACGACTTCATGCGCGTGCCCTTGCCCGCGGCGAGGATCACAACGTGGAGAGGCGAAGAGGTGTGGGTCATGATGACGCGAGGGCGACACTAGCAAAGGGTTCAGGTTGGATCAACACGAGCTCGCTCGAGTGCGGCATACACGGCGCGGGCTGGGCGGTGATAACGGCGGGCCAGCGCCGCGATCGCCTCGCGTCGAGAAAGCCCGTCGCGAGCCGTGAGCGAGCGGAACTCGTCCCAGAGGCGGTCGTCCGATACGTCGGGCACCGGCTCGTCGGCCGCGGGGGACAGGACGATCGTGAACTCGCCACGCGGTGAGTGCAGCGCGTCGAGCGCCGTGCTGAGGGGACCGGTCACGACCTCCTCGTGGACCTTGGTGAGCTCACGCGCGATGGCCACGCGGCGGTCGCCGACGGTGCTCAGCAGCTCGGCCAGGGTAGCGCGAATGCGGTGCGGAGCCTCGAAGAAGACGACGGGTCTGGGCTCGGCGGCGATGGCGTCGAGCCAGGATGTGCGGGCACTCGCCTTGGCAGGCACGAAGCCGGCAAACGTGAAGCTGTCGGCCGAGAGACCGGACGAAACCAGGGCCGCCAGTACGGCGCTGGGGCCGGGAATCGCCTCGACGCGGATGCCGATCTCCCGTGCCTGCTCCACCAGCGTCGCCCCCGGGTCGGACACGAGGGGGGTGCCGGCGTCCGTGACCAAGGCGACCGCCTCGCCGGCCTGGAGGCGGGCCAGCAGGGCCGGCACCCGGGCTCGCTCGTTGTGCTCGTGCAGGCTCAAGAGCGGCGTCCGGATGTCGAAGTGGGTAAGGAGACCCCGTGTCCGCCGTGTGTCCTCGGCGGCGATGACGGCAGCCTCCCGCAACACCCGCAAGGCCCGCAGGGTGATGTCCTCGAGGTTGCCGATGGGGGTCGAGACGACGAAAAGCGTCCCGGGCATCGATGTGACGCAAGGTATTGTACCATTGCGGTTACGGCCGCTGGGCCACACACCAACCACGATCGCTTGAGCGTACGGCCAGCCGAATGTACTCCTCCGAACCCCTGCCGCACTTCGTGGACGACCTGCTCTCCTATCTCCACGAGGTTTACCCGACCACCGCCACGTTCGACGGGGTCCACACCCACGACGACCTGCTCGAGGACTACTCCCGGAGCGCCATCGACACGCACCTGCGCGAGCTGGGCAGCTTCAGTCGTCGGCTGTCAGCCATCAATCCCGACACCCTGTCGCCGACCGAGCGAGCCGAGCGCCAGGTGCTCGAGGCGAACATCCGCAGTCGCCTGTTCGAGCTCGAGGAGTTGCGCACCTGGGAGCGCGACCCGCAGTACTACGCCGAGACCCTCGCCATCAGCTTGGCGGCGCAGGCGATCTTTGCCTACGCGCCGACCGAGCAGCGCGCGCGGCGCGTGCTGTCGAAACTGCGGCAGACACCGAGGCTCCTGCAGAACGCCCGCGATAACATCAAGGAGCCGCCCGGCATCTTCGTGAAGACGGCCGTCGAGACGCTCCGCGGCGTCCAGTCGTTCATCGACCGCGACCTGCCAAGGGCCTTCTCCGAGGTCGACGATCTCTCGCTGCTCGGCGACCTGGCCGACGCGGCCACCGAAGCCAGCCAGGCGGTGGCGGCCTATGCCGACTACCTCGAGCGCGAGGTGGCGCCGAAGACCAAGGGCTCCTTCCGCATCGGACGCGAGCCGTTCGAGACGAAGCTGAAGCTCGAGGAAGGCATCACCCTGTCGTCGGATCGGCTTCTCGCCATCGGGATGCGCGAGCTGGCGGTCACGCAGGAGGAGTTCCGCCGGGTGGCCTCCCGCCTCGACGCCAAGAGCCCGCAGGAGGCCTGGCGGAAGATCAAAGAGGACCATCCCGCGCCGGGCGAGCTGGTGGCGACGGCGCGTGCCCAGGTCGACGAACTGGCGACGTTCATCACGCGGCACCCCATCATCTCGATGCCCGAGTGCGAGCCGCTGGTGGTGGCGTCGACACCGCAGTTCTATCGGTGGACCTTTGCCAGCCTCTGGACGCCCGGCGCATTCGAGAGCCGTCCGCTCCGGTCCTACTACTACCTCACCGATGTCGACCCGGCCTGGACCGCCGAGCGCCGGGAGGAACACCTGCGCGACTTCAACATTCCCGCGCTCTGGTCGATCTCGGTCCACGAGTCCTACCCGGGCCACTTCCTCCATCTCCAGCACGTGCGCCGGGTCGCTTCACGGATGCGCAAGTCGATCCTGTTTGCGCCAACCTCCTTCGTGGAAGGGTGGGCACACTACGCCGAGCAGATGATGCTCGAGGAAGGCCTCGGCGATCGCGATCCCGCGCGACGCCTCGGCCAGTTGGCCGAGGTGCTGATCCGGCTCGCGCGACTCATCGTCGGAATCCGGCTGCACTCCGAGGACCTGTCGGTGGAGCAGGGCGTGCGGTTCTTCAAGGACGAGGCGTTTCTCGAGGAAGGGACCGCGCGCAAGGAGGCCGAGCGTGGCACGTTCAACCCGTCCTACGTGGTGTACGCGCTGGGCCGGCTGATGATGCTGAAGCTGCGCGAGGACGTGCGCGCGAACCAGGGCGAGCGGTACTCGCTCAAGGGCTTCCACGACGCCCTGATGAGCAACGGCTTTGGGCCCTTCTCGCTCCATCGCCAGCTGCTGCTCGGCGAAGAGGCCGGCAAGGCGCTGATCGAGTAGCCGCCAGACGCCTCCGTTTGACAGCCCGCGGGCCCTGTTCGTACGATCGCAGGTTCACCGCCGATCTGGAAGGACGTTCATGCCCCTCTACGAATACGAGTGTGAGGCCTGCGGGCACCGATTCGAGCTGATCCAGAAGTTCTCGGATCCTCCGGCCGAGGCGTGCACGTCCTGCAGCGGGGGACCGGTCCGCAAGCTGCTGTCCTCACCCGCGTTCCAGTTCAAGGGTTCGGGCTGGTACATCACCGACTACGCGCGCAAGGGGTCGTCGCCCGGTAGTGACGGTGAGTCGAAACCAGCGGGGGAGAGCGCCGAGAAGCCCGCGGCCGACAGCAGCAAGAGCACGACGTCCGCGCCCTCCACCTCGAGCGACTCCTCGTCGTACGGCGGGCGATCCGGTTCTGAACGAAATAGCTGAGCTGAACGCGGTTCTGCACGCCGAGCTTCCGGTGGGCACTGTAGGTGTGCTTCTTGACGGTCTCCGGTGCGATCGACAGCCGCTCGGCAATCTCCTTGTGGCTCAGGCCCACGAGCAGGAGCTCGACCACCTCGCTCTCCCGGGCCGAGAGCCCCAGCCCGACGAGGTCCGACCTCAGGTCCGCCGGCAGCGGCTCCGCCGGCCGGATGAGCGCCCGCTCACGCAGGAACCGCTTCAGCCACAGCAGGGCCGGGTAGTTCGCGGCGACCTGCACAGTGGCGATGACGACGTCGGGCGTTTCCACGCCAACGACCCCCAGCACATCGCGCACCGCGAGATCGAAGGCCACGAACCCAAGCATCTGTAGCATGACGAACGTCCGGAGGCCTCGGCGATCCAGTGGATCCCCCACACGCCCGAGCATGACGAGCGTGTAGGCGATCCAACCGTACGTGATGCCGAGCTTGAGCACTGCCGCCACGAACGAGGCCGCGAGGGTCATTCCTTCCGGTGAGCCGTCACCTGGAAGCGCCGCGGCAACCGAGAGAATGACGGCGGCGAGGACCCAGACGATGACGTACAGGACCGTGTAGACCCGCCGGAGCCGTATTCCGGCCACCTGCGCCATGAAGGCCGACAGGAAGTAGAGCCAGACACCGAAGACGATGGCAAAGAGCGGCCGTGTGGCCGACGCAAGCCCGTTCCACTGGGACGCGGGCAGGAATGCGCCGATCAGCATGTACTGCACGACCGACAGGAGAACGAACGCGCCCCAGGAGGCCAGGTAGAGGGTGTACGGAAGGAGAAAGTCCCTGTGGAACTCCTTCTGCAACCGGTACGCCACCCACACTGGGAATCCCGCCGCCACACTCACAAGGAAGAAGTAGGCGACGGTCAGGGCGCGCACGGCGAGGTTGTACCACGGGCGCGGAATACCCTCAATGTGGTAGTCGTCGATTTCCTCCTTCCAGGGCATTGTCGCCGGGCCCGGCGCCGCGTCTATTGATCACGGCAGGAGCTGCGTGTGCGGCACCGGGCCCAGGCCGAACGGGCGCTGCGGCAGGTGCGGCCGTTGGCTCCCCGAAGGAGGCCATCATGGTCACCAGGAAGTGCGCGGTCGTCGTGCTCGCGCTTGCGTGCCTGGCCGGGCTCGGGGCCCAGTCGCCTCAGGATGACGAGTCGACCTGGGGCGCGTTCATGGCCTGGTTCAAGAGCGCGCCGCCGGTTCGGGCCCATCCCTTCATGGCATATGCAGCGTCGCTGACAGCGGCCGGGACGCCCGAGGCCGAGGTCAAGCGCCGGGTCGGCGTGCTGATGAGGCTGGTCCGGGACCGATCGGACTGGGTGGAGACCTACTACGACAAGCTGTTCTCGATTCCCCTGACTGGAGACCCGGAGGCGGACGGCTTTCTGTCGACGGAGCCCAGCGCCATTGTCGTCGAGGCGGTCAAAGGCCTGCCTCCGGGAACCGTCCTCGACGCCGGCATGGGCCAGGGACGCAATGCCGTCTTCCTGGCGCGGCAGGGCTGGAGGGTGACCGGGTTCGACCTGTCGGCCGAGGCGATCAGGCTGGCGACCGCCACCGCTGCGAGTGCGGGCGTGCACATCGACGCCGTCAAGGCCAGCTATGCCGACTTCGATTTCGGCACGGCCAGGTGGGATCTCATCGTCCTTACCTTCGCGTGGGCACCCGTGGACGATCCGGCGTTCGTCAATCGGCTCAGGACGTCGCTCCGTCCGAACGGCCGGATCGTGTTCGAGCACTTCGTCGATGACCCGGCGCAGCCGCGCCCGCCGGCCATGCACGCGCTCAAGCCCGGTCAGCTGCGAGAGTTGTTTGCGGGCTTCCGCCTCGAGAAGTACGAGGAGCTTCTCGGCCTCGGTGACTGGGGAGGGCCCGACACGCAACTGGTCCGCATGGTGGCGGTCAAGTCGCAGTAGAGGCGCACCATGCCGCGCCACCTCTGACCCGACGTGCGACACGGCTTCCGGATGATCCCGAAACACCGGACGCAGGGGGCGCCGTACTGTGAGAGGGAGAGGAGGGAGGTAGCGACGTTGCGGACGTCGTCGGTGACCGGCCGCGGTGCCGGCTCTGACTCACACGAGGCGCGAGAACCTCGTGGTCAATCTCGGGAAATCGAGGCCGTAGGCCGCATACACCAGCACGGAGAAGAGCGCGAGCACCGCCAGGTCGCTGGCGGATGGCCACGACAACGGCGGGGCCGGCGAGCCAGGCACTGTCGTCATGACTGCGCCTGCGATGACGAACGCGGCCGCGAGCCACTGATACAAGCGCAGTCCACCGATCACCGCCGTCTGCGGTTCGCCGCGCAGGTGTTCTTCGACGAACCGGCCCAATCCCACGAGGACGAGGTACGTGCCCACAACAAACGGCAGTGGTGCGTGGAGCGTCCACACGCGCAGGAGCACGGCCGCCACCACCAGCATCCAACCCATCGAGTAGACCTGGGTAGGGTGTAGCGGCGCGCCGCCGAGGGTCGAGAGCCGCGTGACCCGCGAGCGCGGGTGCGTGAACCGGATGCCGATCCA
>JAFNAJ010000044.1 GCA_017860085.1 Acidobacteriota bacterium
CGATCGGAGCCGGTCTCGATCAGCTGGCGCAGGAGGTCGGGTGACGTCGACAGGTACACCCCGTCCGCGACGCGCAGTGCGTCGACCTCCGGCGGTTCCTCGCCCAGGAGGATCCACCCTCGGTGTGGCTCCACGGGCCCCCCGACCCAGAGTGAGAGGCCGCTGTTGCGCGACGGCGGCGGCACCAGTTCCACGGCGTCGAACGCGTCGGTGTCGCTCGGACGATTGACGACCAGTCCAAACGCCCCTTCCGCGTTGTGCTCGCAGAGCAACACGACGGTGCGCGCGAAGTTCGGATCGAGCAGCTGCGGCATCGACAGCAAAAGGGTCGGCGCGAGCGAGGGCCTGCTGGCGTCGCGGTTCATGGCCTCATCATACATGGCCGCGGGCGGCCAGGTTGCGCATCGCCACGTCGAGACTGCGCCGAAGACCGTCGGGACCTGCCCGGCGGATGGCGCTCCCCTTGACGGCCTCCTCGAGTTGCCCGGGTGTGAGCGCCGCCAGCGTCGCGAGGGGTGGGTGGTCGAACGCGGCGCGCGGCTGCCACGCCGGGTCGGGCGACACGGGCGCCCGGTCGTTCCAGGGGCAGACCTCCTGGCAGACGTCGCAGCCAAACACGTGCGAGCCGATGGCTGGTTCGAGGTCCGGTGGCGCGGGGCTTCTCGACTCGATGGTGAGATAGGCGATGCACCGCCGCGCGTCCATCACCCACGGTTCGACGAACGCAGCCGTGGGACACGCCTCGAGGCACAGCGTGCAGGTGCCGCAGCGGTCGAGGCCCGGCTCGTCGGCCGTCAGATCGACGTTGCACAAGACCACCGACAGGAAGAGCCATGAACCGAGGACCGGGTTGATCAGGCAGGTGTTCTTGCCCGTCCAGCCGAGGCCGGCCTGCTGGGCAAAGGCGCGTTCCTGGACCGGCCCGGTGTCGACGTAGGCGCGCGCTTCGAGCGCTGCGCCGTGCGCGCCGGTCATCCACGCCACCAGCGCGTCGAGCCGGGTCTTGAGCACGTCGTGATAGTCGTCACCCCGCGCGTAGCGAGCGATGCGGGCGACGCCGGGATCCAGGAGTTCGGTCGAGTAGGGGCGATCCACGTTGTAGAGGGTGCCCAGCACGATGACCGACCGCACCGACGGCAGCACGCGGGTCACATCCGCGCGCTTGGCCGCGGTTCGCGCGAGGTAGTGCATCTCGCCCGCGTAGCCGCGCGCGATCCACTCGGTGAAGTGCTGCAGATCGGGCAGATTCGCCGCGGGCGCAATGCCGCACAGGTCGAACCCCAGCCTCGAGGCTTCACCCTTGATGGCTGCCGACGTCAGGCCCATCTCGCCACCTCGCGCGCGCACCAACAACGCGACCGAGGCACCCGCACCCGTCCTGCTACGACTTCGCGACGAGCTGGCGTAACACGTACGGCAGGATCCCGCCGTGCTTGAACGCTTCGAGTTCCTCCGGCGTGTCGATGCGAACCGTTGCGGCAAACGTCCTCGTCGGGCCGCCGCCGGCCATGACGCGGATCGTCAGGGTGCTGCGCGGCGTCAGACCCGACCGAACGCCCCCGATCTCGAACACTTCGCGGCCCGTCAGCTGGAGCGTCGCCACGCTCTCGCCCGCCGCGAACTGCAGCGGCAGGATGCCCATGTTGACGAGGTTGCTGCGGTGGATGCGCTCGAAGCTCTCGGCAATCACGGCGCGCACGCCGAGCAGAGCGGTACCCTTGGCAGCCCAGTCGCGCGAGGACCCGGACCCGTACTCCTTGCCGGCCAGCACGACGAGCGGCACACCGTCGGCCTTGTACTTCATGGCGGCATCGTAGATGGACATCTGCTCACCGCCGGGCAGGTGCACTGTCCACCCGCCCTCCGTGCCCGGGACGAGCTGATTGCGCAGGCGAATGTTCGCAAAGGTGCCCCGCATCATGACCTCGTGATTGCCGCGGCGCGCGCCGAACGAGTTGAAGTCGCGAGGCTGCACCCCGTGGGCCATGAGGTACTTCCCCGCCGGCCCGTCGGCCGGAATCGACCCGGCTGGCGAGATGTGGTCGGTCGTGACGCTGTCACCCAGCACGGCCAGCACCCGGGCCCCTGCGATGTCGGCGAGCGGCGTCGGGGTCATGTCGAGGTCGTCGAAGAACGGGGGACGCCGGATGTACGTCGAATCAGCTTCCCACTGGAAGAGGTCGCCGCTCGGGGCGGGCAGCGCCTGCCAGCGCTCGTCTCCCTTGAACACGTCGCGGTACTTCTCGCGGAACATTCCAGCGTCGATCGAGGCGGCCATCGCCGTCTGGATCTCCGCCTGGGACGGCCAGATGTCGCGCAGGAACACGGGGGCGCCGGCGGGGTCGGTCCCCAACGGCTCACGCGTCAGGTCGACGGACATCGAGCCGGCGAGCGCGTACGCGACCACGAGCGGGGGTGACGCCAGGTAGTTGGCGCGGACGAGCGGCTGCACCCGGCCCTCGAAGTTGCGATTGCCGCTCAGCACCGCGGCCACCACGAGGTTCTTCTCGCGTACCGCGGCTGCCACCGGCTCGGGCAGCGGCCCGCTGTTGCCGATGCAGGTCGTGCACCCGTACCCCACCAGGTGGAAGCCCAGCGCCTCGAGCGACGGCATCAGCCCGGCGCGCTCGAGGTACATCGTGACGACTTGCGAGCCAGGCGCCAGGCTGGTCTTCACCCACGGCTTGCGCTGCAGCCCACGCGCCACGGCTTTCTTCGCCAGGAGACCTGCCCCGATCATCACGGCGGGGTTCGACGTGTTGGTGCAGCTCGTGATCGCGGCGATCACCACGGCGCCGTGATCGACGTCCGTCATGACCTCGGGCGGAGCTTCCGCCACAGCGGCCCCACCGGCCGCGGCTTTCGGGGCTTTGCGCGGCTCGGCGAGCATCTGCCCAAGCGCCTTCTCGAACCCGGCCTTCGCGTCCGACAGCGCGACGCGGTCCTGCGGGCGCCGCGGTCCGGCCAGACTTGGCACCACCTGGCTGATGTCGAACTCGATGGTGTCCGAGTAGACCGCGTCGGGCATGTCGGACGTGCGATAGAGTCCCTGTGCCCGGGCGTACTCCTCCACCATCATCACGTGGCGTGGTTCCCGGCCCGTCAGCTGCAGGTAGTCGATCGTCATCGCGTCGACGGGGAAGATCGCCACCGTGGCCCCGTACTCCGGGCACATGTTGGCGATGGTCGCGCGGTCGGCGAGGGTCAGCACCTCGAGACCGGGACCGAAGAACTCCACGAACTTCCCAACCACGCCCTTCTTGCGCAGGATCTCGGTGATGGCGAGCACGAGGTCGGTGGCCGTCGCACCCTCCGGCAGCCGACCGACGAGCTTGAAGCCCAGCACGTCGGGCACGAGCATGGAGATGGGCTGGCCGAGCATCGCGGCCTCGGCCTCGATGCCGCCCACGCCCCAGCCCACGACGCCCAGGCCGTTGACCATCGTGGTGTGGGAGTCGGTGCCCACCAGGGTGTCGGGAAACGCGCGCAGTTCGCCCCCCTGCTCCTCGCGGCACACGACGCGCGCCAGGTACTCGAGGTTGACCTGGTGCACGATGCCGGTCTCGGGGGGCACGGCGCGGAAGTTCCGGAAGGCGTTCTGGCCCCACCGGAGGAACGTGTAGCGCTCGCGGTTGCGCTGGTACTCCAGCTGGCCGTTCAGGTCGAAGGCATTGGCCGCGCCAAAATAGTCCACCTGCACCGAGTGGTCGATGACCAGCTCGACCGGCTGCAGCGGATTGACCCTGGCCGGGTCACCACCCAGACGCACGATGCCGTCACGCATCGCGGCAAGGTCGACGACCGCGGGCACGCCCGTGAAGTCCTGGAGCAGCACCCGCGCCGGCGTGAAAGCGATCTCGTGCATCGCGCCCTTCGTCGGGTCCCAGCGGGCCAGCGCCTCGATGTGCTGGCGCGTCACGTATCGACCGTCCTCGTTGCGGAGCAGGTTCTCGAGCAGCACCTTCAAGGAGTAGGGCAGGCGTCCGATGGCCGGGAACCCAGCACGCTCGAGAACGCGGAGGCTCCAGATGTAGACGGCCTCGCCACCAGCCTGGATCGTGGTCCGTGTGCCGAATGAATCGAGTGGTGTCATGATGGGCAACCTCTGCAGGCGAACGGATGAGGGCGACTCAAACGGTTCATGGTAACACCGACGCGCGCACGACTGGATTCCGCAGCACCCCGAGCCCCTCGATCTCGACCTCGACGACGTCACCGGCCTTGAGGTAGACGGGCGGCCGACGCGCAAACCCCACGCCAGCTGGCGTGCCGGTGAGGATCACATCGCCCGGCTCGAGCGTGATCGTGCTCGCAATGGACTCCACCAGGGCAGGCACGCCAAAGACGAGTTCGCGCGTGCTGGAATCCTGCATGGCGGTGCCATTGAGCCGCAGCTGGATGCGCAGGTCGTGGACGTCGCCCACCTCGTCTGTCGAAACGACCCATGGCCCCAGTGGCGCAAACGTGTCGCAGGACTTGGCCCGGACCCATTGGCTGTCGCGCTTCTGCAGGTCGCGATCGCTGACGTCGTTCGCGTTCGTGTAGCCGAAGACCGCGTCGAGGGCGTGCCCTTGTGACACCCGGTGCGTGCGCCGACCGATCACGACGGCCAGCTCGGCCTCGTAGTCGACGCGTGCACTCGTCGCCGGCAAGACGATCGCGTCGCCCGGGCCCACGACCGCCGTCGTGAACTTCGCGAAGATGACCGGCGCATCCGGGACGGGCAGCTTCGCCTCGCGCGCGTGATCACGGTAGTTGAGCCCCACCGCCACGATCTTGCCGGGACGAAGGATCGGGGCCCGAAGCTGCACGTCGGACACGGCCAGGAGCGCGCTGGCCCCTCGCAGGGCTTCACGGCTGTCGTGGACGCTGCAGGCGTCGAGGACCGCTCGCGCCCGCCCCGGCCACGGGCCGTCGAGATCGAACCACGCCAGCCCGTCGCCTGGCCCGGCCAATGCCGACTCGTGGCCGAGCACGGCCATCGCTCGACCGAGGTCTGCCACCTCTCGTCCGTCAGGAAGCACCACCCCGGCGACGGCTTCCTTGCCGGAGCGGTCAAGTCGCACCATGGTCACGAGTCGCACGAGCGCACCCCCGGGGTCAGATCTTGTAGACTACCTCTCCACCGCGTGCCTGCCCAGTCTCTTCCTGCCGTGCGTCAGGACTCGACGGCCGACTATGTCCCCGCCCGACGATGGTCGGGGGGCCACAGGATGACCGTGTACTGCTGGGGTCGACCCCGCCGGTTTCCGGCGCTCCCAGCGCCGCAGGCGCGGCTATTCTCGGTGTCCCCCGACTCGCACGTGCTTGCCCGGTGCTTCTGGCAGCCGCTCGCCCACAGACGGCACGCCTTGCTCTGCCTGCACGGACTGGAGGGCTCGAGCGAGGCCCACTACATGAGGGGCATGGCCGACAAGGCCTGGCGCCGAGGCTGGAGCATCGTGCTCCTCAACCAGCGCAATTGCGGTGACACCGAGCACCTGGCGACCGGCCTCTACCACTCGGGGCTGACGAGTGACCCGTTGGCGGTCTTGCGCGAGCTCGTCGAACTCGACGGCCTGACGTCGGTGAGCATCGCCGGTTATTCGCTCGGCGGCAACCTGGCGCTGAAGCTCGCGGGCGAGTTGGGCGCCGACGCGCCGCCTGCCCTGCGCACAATCTGCGCGGTATCGCCGACCATCGACCTCGCGCGCTGCGTCGACGCGCTCGAGCGCCGCGCGAACCGCCTGTACGAGTGGAACTTCGTGCGGAGCCTGAAGGCCCGACTGCGCCGCAAGGCTCGCCTGTTTCCCGGTCAGTTCGACGTGTCGCGCCTTCGTGCGGTGCGGACGGTCCGGGCCTTCGACGAGACGTACACGGCCCCAAACCACGGGTTCCGCGATGCCGCCGACTATTACCACCGGGCGAGCGCGCTCCGGGTGGTGCGCCGGATCGCCGTGCCGACCTTCGTGCTGACGGCCGCCGATGACCCGTTCGTCCCTCCGGCGCAGTTCGACGAGCCCGACCTCAGGGGCAACCCCCTGGTGGCGGTGAGGGTGACGTCACACGGGGGCCACTGCGGCTTTCTGAGCGAATCTCCAGACGGCAACGAGGCCTACTGGGCAGAAGACGCCGTCATGAGCTTCGTGGCCGGGCACGTGGCCGCGAGCTCGGCCGCGGCCTGATCAGAGCGCGCCGCATCGGAGGACTACGACAGCGAGCGCATCAGGGCCTGCGCAAGCTCGGGGCCTCGCGCTTCGTCCTCGTGCTTGAAGTAGACGAAGGCCTCGCGCCACGGTTGCCGGCGCACCCACGCGACCCACTCGGCCAGCACGGCCTCATCGTAGCCCTCGTCACGCAGGCGCAGGTACCCGTAGTCGGCGGTCGCCACGCGCGGCGCCTCGCGTTTCCCATCGTCGGCCACGCACAACGCGAGATTCCGCTGCCGGAGTCGTTCGAACACGGGCTCGTCGAGCCAGGACGCGTGCCGGAATTCGAACGCACAGCGGGCCCCTGGCGGTAAATCGCGAAGGAAGGCGTCGAACACGTCCAGGTCGCACCTGAGGTTCGGCGGCAGCTGAAACAGCAGGGCGCCAAGCCTCGGCCCGAGCGATCCGGCGGCTGCGCAGAATGCGCGCAGCGGGTCGGCGCAGTCCTTGAGCCTCCGATCGTGGGTGATGCGGCGCGGCGCCTTGAGGGTGAAGGTGAAGTGCTCGGGAACTTGAGCCGCCCACCCGGCAAGCAGCCGCTCGGTCGGCATGCGGTAGAAGCTGTAGTTGATCTCGACGGTGGGAAATCGCTCGGCGTAGTAGCCGAGCATCGCGTTCGATCCGATCGACTCCGGGTAGAAACGGCCCTTCCACTCCGGGTAGTTGTAGCCGGACGTCCCGGTCCAGATCGCGACCACGGCTCTCCTCGCTGGTGGCTTGTTCGAGTGCGCGAAGTATACCAGAATCGGCGGCAGTGATTCGTGCCGTCAGGGAGCTCTGTGAGATGCCAGCCAAGGGTTCGATCAGCCGATTCGTTCACGGTCTCGCCGCTCACGTCGCGCTCGCGACGCTGCCCTTGGGCGGGATGAGCTGCAGCCGTGCGCCCGAGCCCACTCGCTACGAGATCCGTGGGCAGATACTCGGCGTCAGGGCCGACGTGGGCGAGGTGCGCCTCAAGCACGAGGCGATCCCCGGGTACATGGACGCGATGACGATGTCGTTTTCCGTGAAGGAGCGGCGGCTGCTGGCGGACCGCGCGCCAGGCGACCTCGTGCGAGGCACACTCGTGGTGACCGAAACCGACGCGTGGATCGAGGGGCTCGAGAAGACCGGGTTCGCCGAGGTCGTCGAAGAGCCAGACGATGAAAGCGGCCCGGCGCCGGCGTTCACGCTCCTCGAGGCCGGTGCCGAGGTCCCGGGCACGGCCTTGGTAGACCAGCAGGGTCGTCCCTGGACCTTCTCGGCGGTGCGCGGCAAGGTGGCCGCGCTCACGTTCATCTACACGCGGTGCCCGCTCCCCACCTACTGCCCGCTGATGGACCGCAACTTCCGCGCGGTGCAGCGGGCCCTGGCATCGCGCCCGGCCGCCGCCGGCAGGTTCCAGTTGGTGACCGTCAGCTTCGATCCGGCGTTCGACACGCCGGAGGTGCTCAGGCGTCACGCGGCGTCGCTCGGCGCCGACCTGTCGAGTTGGACGTTTCTCACCGGCGAACGCGAGTCCGTGGAGAGCTTCGCGGCGCAGTTTGGCGTCTCGGTCATGCGCGATCCCACCGACCCGGTCGCGATCGAGCACAACCTTCGCACGGCGGTCATCGACCCGTCGGGACGTCTCGTCAAGATCTACAGCGGCTCGGATTGGACACCTGGCCAGCTCGCGCGCGACCTCGAGGATGCGCTGCCACGATGAGTGCCCCTCCCCGCGAGGTGTTCACGCCGGACGAGCGGCGTCTGATTCGGCGGCTGCGGACGCCGGAGGCCGTCCAAGGCTGGCTCAACGCACTGCCCTACAACACCGAGCCGCGCGGCGAGACGCTCCGGAGCTTTCGTCAGGTGGTCGCCCATCACACGGTGCACTGCCTCGAGGCCGCGCTGGGGGCGGCGGTGGTCCTCGAGCAGCATGGGTACCCGCCACGCGTGCTGAGCTTCGAGTCGATCGATCAGCTTGATCACGTAATCTTCGTCTACCAGCGGGACGGCCGATGGGGCTCGGTGGCGCGGTCGCGCGACCCCGGACTCCACGGACGCAAGCCCCAGTTCCGCAGGCCCCGCGATCTGGCGCTGAGTTACGTCGACGCGTACGTGGACTTCACCGGGCGGATCACGGGCTACGCCGTCTACGACCTCGGCCAGTTGGCTGGATACGACTGGCGACTGAACGACAAGAACATGTGGAAGGTCGAGCAGGTGCTGATCGACCACCCCCACCGGTCGATTCGCAGTTCGGACGAGCGCATCGAGCGCCTGCGACGCAAGTACTTCGCCTTTCGACGCCTGAACCCTGGCAGAAAACCCCTGTACTATCGGGGGCGCGAGCGGTGGACGGCCCTGCCGCACGAGTTCCTGTGACGTGGGCTTCGCAAATGATGGTCCGGTGACGGCTCTGAGCGAGATGCCGAGCTAGTCGAGATCGAAGTCGCGGGTCGGCTTGGTGACCGGTTCGTCTCGGGCCTGGCGCAGCGCTTCCTCGAAGCGCCGGGCCAGGTCGTCGCCGCGCGTCTTCTCCGAGCGGACCGACTCTTCGAAGATGGCCTCCCGCCGGGCCGCCTGCTCCGCCAGGATCTTCTGCGCGTCGCTCAGTTCGGGCTTGTCGCCGCGCTCCGCCTCCTGGTGGCCGATCACCCGCCTGAGGTTGACGTCGATGGTGAGCGTGGCGCCGCAACACGGGCAGACGGCGTCGAACTCGGACTGCAGCTTGGCCATGGCCGTATCTCCGAAACGGGCGAGACCCGTATGATAGCGGAGGATGGCTTCCGAGTTCACTCGGTTCCGCGTCGTCACCTACAACGTCCACCGCTGCCGCGGCCTCGACCGGCTCACGCGGGTCGACCGCGTGGCCGAGGTCATCGGGGCGCTCGAGCCCGACATCGTCGCGCTGCAGGAGGTGGTGGGCGCGGGTCCCCGCGGGCAGGGACAGGCCGAGCAGATCGGTGCGTTTCTCGGCATGGGCTGGGTCATGGCACCGACACGTCACTTCCGCAGGCACCTGTACGGCAACGTGATCCTGAGTCGCTGGCCCATCGTCCATCACACCAACTACGACCTCACGTGGAAGACGTGCGAGTCGCGCGGTGCCCAGCGGGCCGACATCGACACGGGCGGAGCGACGCTCCACCTCTACAACGTGCACCTCGGCACGGCGCTCCGCGAGCGCCAGTACCAGGCCGGTCGACTGGCGGCGTTCGTGCACGACCATCGGGTGCGCGGGCCGAAGATCGTGCTCGGTGATTTCAACGAGTGGACCCGAGGACTGGCGACGACGATCCTGTCGAGAACGTTGAACAGCGTCGACCTCGGTCGATTCCTGCGGCGCCGCCGAACGTATCCTGGGGTCTTCCCCCTCCTGCACCTGGACCACATCTACTACGAGGGGAACCTCGAGGTGGAGCACGTCACGCTGGGGCGAGGACGGCGGGCGCTCGTCGCCTCGGATCACCTGCCGCTGGCGGCCGACGTGCGCCTGACCCTGTAACATGCCGCCCATGCCACTCAGCGCGCGCCTTGCCTACGCCGCACCAGGCTTCGCGTTCGCGCTCGTCGGAATCCCCGTCTACGTTCACCTTCCGAAGTTCTACGGGGACGTCCTGGGGGTTGACCTGGCCGTTGTGGGCCTCCTGATCCTCGTGTCCCGATTCTGGGACGCCGTCACCGACCCGGCCATCGGGTACTTCAGCGACCGGTTGCGCACACCCTGGGGACGTCGACGACCATTCCTTTTCGCGGCGGCGTTGCCGCTGGCGGTCTCCGCCGGGCTGCTGATGGCGCCGCCACCGACCCTGGCCGGGTCGGCCTTGACCTGGTGGCTTGGCCTGCTGCTGTTCGTCTTGTTCCTGTCCTGGACCGCCGTGCAGATCCCGCACGCGGCCCTCGGGGCCGAACTCGCGCCCGAGCATCACGAACGAACGGGTCTCTTCGCCCTGCGCGACGGCCTCTGGATCCTGGGCACGCTGGTCGCCGCAACGGCGCCCGGCATCGTCCGGTGGATGCTCGGCTTGTCGACCGACCCGGCAACCGAGCGCACCGTCTTTCGCACCCTGGCGTGGGTTTACGGCCCACTGCTCCTGCTGCTGCCGTGGCTCTGCGCGTTTGCCGTCCGCGAACCCGAGGCGTCGCCCGTCGCGCCCGACAGCCCCGTGAGTGCGACCCGCGATGCGTGGGGCAACCGACCCTTTCGCATCCTGCTTGTCGCTTACGCCATCGGCGCCCTCGGAGCGGCCCTGCCCGCAACGCTGATCCTCTTCTATGTCGAGCACGTGCTGCGGGTGGCTCCCCTGGCCGATGCGTTGCTCGGCGGTTACTTCCTGACGGGGTTCCTGTGTCTGCCCTTCTGGACGGCGGTCTCGCGGCGCATTGGGAAGAAGCGCGCCTGGCTGGCCGCCATGGTCGTGTCAGTGGCCGCCTTCTCCGGCGCCGCGTTTCTGGGCCCGGGCGACGTCGCCGCGTTCAGCGCCATCGTGGTGATTTCGGGCATCGGCTTTGGCGCCGGACTCGTCCTGCCAGCGTCGCTCGTCGCCGATGTCGTCGACTACGACGAGTTCCTCCACGGAGCGCGCCGGGAAGGGCTCTACTACGGACTGTGGGCGATCGTCACCAAGGTGTCGGCGGCCCTCGGCGCCGGGGCTGCCCTGCCCATCCTCAAGTGGTCGGGCTACGTCGCACTCGGCGAGCAGCCTCCGGCGGTCCTGACCACGTTGCGGATGCTGTATGCGGCCGTGCCCTGCCTCTGCTATGCGGCAGCGTTGGTCGTCGCGGCGCGATTCCCCATCGATGAACGGCTTCACACGGCCATCCGGCATGCCACCGGCCTGCGCCAGCGAGGGCTCGCGGCCGCCGATCCGCTGCTGAGCCGCGGAGGGTCCGCATGATCCGAACGACATTCATCGCCGTGACTGTGCTCGTCGCCCTCTACCTGGCGTGGACCATCGGTGTGGCGTTGGGGGCCGAGAGCCTCTTTGTCGCAGGCCCCCGGATTGCCAAAGACCCCTGGACCTGGGTCACCATCGTCGACCTGTATCTGGGCTTCCTCCTGGCTGGTGGGCTCATCGTGGCGCGAGAGCGGCGGTTGCTGCGTTGGTTGCCGTGGTTGGTGGGGTTGCTGGCCCTCGGCAACCTGGCCACTGCCGCCTACGCGGTCGTGTGGGTGGCCCGCACGGCCCGCAACGTGCCTCTCCTGCCTGCCGCCCACCGCGACTGACGCTCCCGCCTCCCGCCCCGAGTCCCGAGCCCCCGTTCCCAGCCCCGGGCCGGCCTTGCCGGATTCGATTGCATTGTGATATCATTCTGACATCAAGGAGGCACGTGCCCATGATCCGTGAGCAGGTCCGTCCAGGAATTCCGGGCATCCCAGTTCTGCTGGCACTTCTGGTCCTGCTGATCTGGCTGTTCATCACCTTCGTCGGTGCCATCCGGGCCGAAGACGTCGTCTCGCTCGTCACGAGCATCGTGGGCACGGTGCTCGCGCTCTTTGGGCTCGCCGGGCTCTTCATCGTGAACCC
>JAFNAJ010000389.1 GCA_017860085.1 Acidobacteriota bacterium
CCGGCGAAGTAGGCCTCGCCCGGCCGCCAGGCGTGGCTCATCGCCGCCTGGGTCGCGTGCGCCATGTCACCCGCGAACGCGTAGCCCTTCTTCGCCAGGTACTGCAGCACCAGGGCGATGCCGATGAAGGGCAGGAACATCGCGTAGGCCGCGCCCATGAACGGCGCCAGCGCCAGCACCCCGATCGCCGGCACCCGGACGATCCGCTCGCCCGCGCCGCCGACCAGCGTGCCGCCCTTGCCCGACAGCGTCTGGACCTCCCATTTCGTCATGTTGAAGTAGAAGCCCGCCTTCGCCTGATCGCCACCGTGATAACGTGCCATGATGAAGTCCTCCTGCGGGAATCCCCGCTCACCCTTGCATCTTCAGAGTACGCCCGCAGGGCAGGGGCCACAATCGGGTGGAAGCCCCACGCGGGAGGGGCAGAGTCCCGAGGCGCATCGGGAAAACACCCGATCTGGGCAGGAAAGGAACCCGAAGGATGTTGACGGGCCTGTTTGAGGGATATCCGTACTGGGTTGGGCCCACCGTGGCCGTCGCCCTGGCGCTGTTGCTGGCCTTCGTGCTGGCCGAAATCATCGCCCGGCTGGTGCGGGCCTTCTTGCTGCGCTCGACCGGCAGGGGGAAGGTCGACTTCCGCGACCCCATCGTGCGGCGGCCGATTCGTCTCATCCGGCGCGTGACATTCCTGATTCTCGGGGCGCTGTTCGCGTTCCCCGCGCTGGAGCTCGGCGGCTACGAGACCGCGGTGGGCGTACACCCCGAGAACATCGGTCAGTGGCTGTTTCGCTCGGGTCTTCGCATCGGCCTGATCGCGATCCTGACGTACGCGTTGATTCGGATCGTCTCGGCTTCGGTCGATCGCCTGGAGCACGACGTGAGCGCTGGCGGCGACCCGAGCGCGATCGAGCGCGCGAAGCGCGTCCACACGATCGGCGGCCTCCTCAAGAACATCTTCGGTATCGTCGCCGGTGGTGCGGCGTTGCTGATGATTCTCCACGAACTGGGGATCGACATCACCCCGCTGCTGACCGGCGCAGGCATCGTGGGACTGGCGGTGGGTTTCGGGGCGCAGACCCTGGTGAAGGACGTGATCAGCGGGTTCTTCATGTTGATGGAGGACCAGGTGCGCGTGGGCGACGCCGCCGTCATCAACGGCCAGGGTGGCGCGGTCGAGGCCATCACGCTGCGGACGATCGTGCTGCGCGACGTCGAGGGCACGGTGCACGTCTTCCCCAACGGCAGCATCACGTCGCTGGCGAACAAATCGAAGGACTTCTCCTACGCGGTGCTCGATCTGAGCGTGGCGTACAAGGAGGACACCGACCGCGTCGCCGAGGTTCTGACGCGGGTGGCGGACGGGCTCCGGGCCGACCCGGAGTATGCGCCGCACATCCTCGAGCCGCTCGAGGTGCTCGGCGTGGACGGGTTCCTCGAGTCGTCGGTGACGCTCAAGGTGCGGATCAAGACCGTCCCGCAGAGTCAGTGGAAGGTGGCCCGTGAGTTCCGGCGCCGGATCAAGAAGGCGTTCGACGCCGAGGGCATCCAGATCCCCTTCCCGCACGTCTCCGTGAACTTCAGCGACGCACAGGCTAGAGGGGGTCAGGCACCGTTCTCAAAAGGCCAGGAACCCGACACACGGGATACGAGGGTCCTGTCCTGACCCCTTTTGCGATGTCAGGGAATTGACGCTGGGAACACATGAGTGTTCCCGCTTCGCTTCTGGCTGAACGCAATGGCCTGGCGGATGCGGTTCGTGTCGGGGATGGCGGAGCCGTTGACGCGGTGAAGGCGCGTCGACACGCTCGGCCAGGCGGCCACGAGGGCTTCGACGACGGTGGCGTCGAACTGTGAGCCGGCACACTGCCAGAGTTCCGCGAACGCCTCGGACGGCGGGCGCGCCGGTCGATACGCCCGCGGCGTGGTCATCGCGTCAAACGCATCCGCGACTCGGACGATGCGCGAGTGCAGGGGGATGTCGTCGCCCGACAGGCCGTGCGGGTAGCCGCGTCCGTCAGGCCGCTCGTGGTGCAGCTCGACGATGGGCAGCTGCGGCTCGAGGAATGGGACCGACTTGAGGATGCGCGCGCCGAGCCGGGCGTGATCCTTGATGACCTCGTATTCCTCCGGCGTCAGCGGTCCCGGCTTGCGCAGCACGCTGTCGCCGATGCCGATCTTGCCGATGTCGTGGAGCAGCGCCCCGAGGCGGATGACCTCGATCTCAGGCGCCTTGAGACCCATCTGGCGGCCAATGGCCACCGAGAGCGCGCTGACGCGTTCGGAGTGGCCGGCCGTGTAGGGGTCGCGCGCGTCGAGTGCCGTGGCCAGCGCCTTGATGGCACCCACGTAGGCCGCGCGCGTGTCGGCCTGCGCGGCCGACAGCGAGTGCATCAACTCGTTGAAGGTGTCGGTCAGCACGTCGAGCTCGCGGCTCGTGCCCGTGCGTCCGAGGCGAACGTCGAACCGCCCCTCTTCGGCCACGCGCAGCAGCGATCGCGACAGGCGGCGCACCGGGCGACTGACGGTGCGCGCGAGCCACAGGCTGGCGACGGCGCCCAGCAGGAACGCGCCGAGCGCTGGCAGCGCCAGGGCCCGCAGCGCGCTCATCGTGGCTTCGTTCGACGAGGAATCGAGCGACGACAGGACCCACATCGTCGCAGGCCCGGCCCGCAGCACAGGGCTCACCACCGTGCGCTCGCCGTTCACGCGGAGGCGACCCGAGGGGGCGCTGGACGTCGCCAGCGCCTGCTCGTAGGCCGCGCGCAGCCCCACCGGCAGCGATGACGCCACGATGCGTCCCCCGACCGTGATGGCGGCGTTTGCGCGCGCCAGCGCGGCGAGCGTGGCCGCGTAGCGGTCGTCGAGCCTGCGCACGACGTGCAACTCGCCCACGCTGGTTCCCGCGTAGACGAGCGGCACCGCGACGACGAAGAACGCGTGCTTCTCGACGACGCGCACGGTTTGAAAGGTTTCGCCCGCCAGGGGACGGTCGAGCGTCGTGGTCGCCCCCTCGGGCCACCACGTCGTCGTCTGGCCCAGCGACGCCACCACGCAGCGCTGGGCGTCGACCACGGCCAACCCGTCGGGCCGCGTGCGATCGGCCAACTCGTGCGCCGCGGTCGTGACGTAGTCGCGTATCGCCTTCTGCTCGTCGGCCGAGTGGGTCAACGCGAGGTAGGCGATGTGTTCCCCGAGCGGGCCAATCTCCTGGGCGTCGCGGAGCGCGGCCGCCAACTCGGCTGCCCGGCGCTGCTCGAGCACCGCCGCGACGCGGCGACCCGCCTCGAGGTTTTCGGCCGCGACCCGGGACGACTCGTCGCGCGCGCGGGCGACGAGCATGACGAAGACCACAACGAGCACGAACGCGATGGCCGAGAACGTCGCGGCCAGCGTTCGGACAATGAGCCGGGGAGGCCGGCGGTAGGGACGGTCGCGAGCAGTCATGGGACGGGGTC
>JAFNAJ010000390.1 GCA_017860085.1 Acidobacteriota bacterium
GGCGTCGCGCCGGGCCCGAGTGTCGTGTAACCGAGCTCCTCGAAGTCCCGGCCGACGGCGGTCACCGAGTCGAAGTGGCTCATCCACACCGGCTCGAGCTCGGCAAGGCCGTGGAAGAGCGGGTGGTCGGGCCTCACCACGTGCAGGTCGGCGTGTCCCCACTCGCGGCCGCCGTGCACGACCGCTCCACCGTAGTGCTTCGCCAGTTCCTGGTGGCCGAAACAGAACCCCAGGATAGGCGTCGGCAGGTCGTAGATCCCCTTCGTATAGGCCGAGTCCTCGCCAAACGACGACAGCGACGGGCTGCCCGACAGGATGATGCCCTTGTACTTCCGAAACGCCTCGAGCGGGTCCTCGGGCTGCCGAATCTCCGCAAGTACGTGCAGCCGTCGGACCTTCGTCGCAATCAGGTGGGCGTACTGTCCGCCGAAATCGACGACGGCGATGGTGTCGTGATGCACGGTCCTGCCCTCCAGGGCGACGCGGCAGGGGGGGTCGCGTCACGAGACGGATGCGGCGGGTATCTTACCGCGGCGGGGCTTCTCCAGGCCGAGGGCAGGAGCCCTGGGGCCGTGTGACATCTCCCCGAAAAATGTATCCTAGTACCTAGAACGATGCCCGAGACGGCCCGCGTCCCGATCGGCGCCTTGCTCGACACCTGGACGTCGCTGCCTTGGGAAGGCGGCCTCCAGGTGGAGCACCTCAACGACCTCGAGGCCGTCGAGGTGCGCACCCGGAACACCCTTTACCACATCACTATCGTCTCGGCTCAGAACGGGGAGGTGCTCGTCATCGGTGGACGCTTCTTCCCCACCTTCACGCGTGCCCGCCTCAACGGCTGCACCATGGGGGGGTCGCTCCTGAAGCTGCGCGGCGTCTACCCGGGATTCCGGCTCGAGTTTCAGATCGACCGCCAGGTGATCGTCACGAGCGAGATCGTGCGTGTAACCGTGGTGCCGGCCGTCGCACATGGACGGGGAGAGCTGGTGCACTGACCGCCACAGGGACCCGATTCCTGGTTCATCGGCTTCGCGAACCAAGAACGAACCCAGGACGAGGAACCCCGAACGGACCAAGAACCAGGAACGAAGCACCAAGAACTGACGCTATCTGGTGTCCTTGGGCACCTCGGCCCACATCCAGCCACGAAGGTCTCCCGGCGCGAAACCCACCGCCTGGTCGGTCGGATAGGCCTCCGCGAGCACGCGGCCGATCGCGCGCTGAACGGTGTCGTGGGCGCCGTGACAGTGCGTGCACACCTCAGCGGTCGCGATCGGCCGCAGGATCCCGATCCGGTCGCCCAAATCGACCACCCGTGCCTCGACGGCTGCGGCCCTCTGCCCTGCGGCGGCCTCAACCAACGGACGCGCCCACGGGCGCGGCGCATTCAGAGGATTGCGCACCTTGTGGCTCGTACGACCCAGGGCAATGCCCTGCTCCTTCGCCACCTGCATCGTGAGGGCCTGTGCCTCGTCGCGGCACACCTTGACCGCGGCGGTCGGACCGCCCGCGTCGAGCTCTCGCCGCAACCTCTCCAGCAACGTCGTCTGCAGCGCCTGCAGCGCCTTGCCGGCCCGGTCGACTGCGGGCTTGAGCCCTTCTGGAACCTCGGCCGCGCTGTAGGTCGTCTGCGACTCCGCCTGCACGCTCTCGAGCCGTGGCACAGACCCCACCAGCAACAGCAACGCCATACTCCACATCCAGTCTCTCTGCCGCATCGTCACGCTCCTTGACTGCCGCGTTCCTTCGTGACGACCTGAAGGCGCGACCGGTGAAAGCATGGGCACGGCGGACCTAAAGGTCGGCCCTGCGTGTGGGCGGTGCAGAGGTCCGCCCCTTGGCGCCGTCTGTCCTGACCTGTTCGACAACGTCTCGGATGACCTTCACGATGAGCGCTGGCTCGTCGAGATGGATCCAGTGACTCGCGCGCACCACCAGCTGCCGGCCATGGTCCGACAGGTCGGCCAGTTGCCGTTGCAGCGCGATCTGGCTCGGCGTGGCCGCGCCCGACGTGAGCACCACGACCGGGAACGGCCATCGTGTCACCCCGGTCAGAGCCGCCTCCACTTCCCCGGCGCCTCGCGGGAGCGCAAGCAGATGGCGCGCGATGGCGCGAAAGCTCTTCGGCCGACTCCAATGTGCACGGATCGCCGGCCACGTCTCCGGCGGCATCTTCGCCACCTCGCCCACGATGCGCGTCACGACGCCGGTCGCAGCCGACCCGAACGCGCCCAGCACGGCTTTCGGCACCCCGGTCGACCCGGCCTGCAGCCTGTTGAGCGCAAAGCGCACCACGCCCAGTGCGGCCACGACTGCCCCGATCCGCGCAAACAGCGCGCCCCCCGCCAGCGCCCGCGACTGTGCCCGGCCCGGCGCGCGCCACTCGGGCCACGTGATCGAGTCCGCGAGCACGAGGCCCGCCACCGACGCGGGATGCCGAGCCGCGAAGATCTGCAGCACGTAGCCGCCGAACGAGTGTCCGACCAGCACGAACGGTGGCGCGAGGCCCGCGGACTCGAGTGCCCGCTCGAGCTGATCGCAGGCCTCTCCGGCAGTGGGCGTGCGCGGCGAGAGATCGCTCCATCCATACCCGGACCGATCGTATACGCAGGCGGACGTGAACTCGGCCACGGCCCGCTGGACGCGCCACCAGTTGAGCGACGAAGCGCCGATGCCCGATTCGAAGATCACGACGGGCTGTCCCTCGCCAGCGGTCGCCAGGTGCAGGCGATGGCCGCCGACGTCCACGAGGCGCCCCGGCGGTGGCAGCCGCCTCGCATCGAGGGCGCTGCCGACGCCCTGGTACGCGAGGGCGGCAAGCACGAGTGCTCCGGCAACGACCCCAAACCAGGTGAGCACGGTCATCGACGTGCGGGCATGGGCCCCAGCCAATGCTCGAAGACGTCGCGCGTGTCGACGCTGGTCGCGGATTCGACCAGCACGGGGAGCTCTTCGATGCGAAACGCGCGCCGGTGCTCCGCACTCCACGCCATCAGGTGGCGAAACACGTCCCTCAGACTTCGTGCGCCCGACGTGCGTTCGCGAATGCGATCGTCGAGGGCAGCCGCCATCAACCCGCCGCGCGCGAACGACGAGCGCCCGGTCCTGAAATCCTCCGAGTAGCGCGTGGACGCCACACGCGACAGCTGGACGAGCGACATCTGCCTGAGAAACTCGGGCATCGTGGCGAGCGGTTCCGCAAACCGCGTCGCGAGCATGAGACGCCTGTACTCGGCTGGGTCAGCCTCGCCAGCCGCCACGGCCTCGATGGCGGCGTACTGGACGAATCCCTCGCTGAACCAGATCGAGTCGACGACCGGGGTCAGCTCCCAGGTGAACGGGTAGTACCCCTCGCCGTAAGCGCGCTTGGGAATCCACGCGTGGCTGATGTGGTGCGCATAGTTGTAGAGCGTTCGCCGGCGATCGGCCGGGGAGCTTCCAGAAGACA
>JAFNAJ010000391.1 GCA_017860085.1 Acidobacteriota bacterium
GGCGATGGCCGCGAGGATGTGCTCGGTCTCCGGCTTGAGCGTGGCGCTTCCGGTGTCGAAGAAGGTCGCGTCGTTGGCCTCGAGCAGTTCGACACGAAGGCCTTCCTTGGTGACCTGGATCTCAATCTGCCCGCTCAGCCTGCGGAACTCGGGCATCTGCCCAAGTACCTCCTTGAGACGACCGGCTGCCTCGTCGAGCGTCTCGCGGTCAGCGCCCTTGGCCTGGGTCCCCGGGGCCTCCGGACCACCCTTGACGTCGCCCATCGGGACGAGCGAGTTGCCCTTCTGGTACTCGAAGACGCCCGGATCCCTGAAGTAGCCCCCTACGGACTGCTTCACGGCCTGGCTCTGGGTGACCAGCCACATCACCAGGAAGAACGCCATCATCGCGGTGACGAAGTCCGCGTAGGCGACCTTCCACGCTCCCCCGTGATGGCCGGAGTGGTCGTCCCTTCGCGCTTTCCGAACGATGACGATGGGCTGCGCCTTCACGGCCGGCGTCCCCTAGGCTGCCATCGCCGCCGTCTCGCCCTTTGCCGCGGCCTTGCAGTACTGCTCGGTCTCGTCGAACGACGGCCTGACCTCGTGCGGCAGGACTCGCCGCGCGAACTCGACGGCGATCGCCGGTGGGAAGCCCTTGTACACGGCCAGCAATCCTGTCTTGATGCACACCAGATAGTGCGCGTCGTCGTTGACGATGTGTTCGAGGTTCGTGGCTGCGGGCCCGACGAACCCGTAGCACAGGAGAATGCCGAGGAACGTGCCCACGAGCGCCGCCGCCACGTGGTGTCCAATCTCGGCTGGAGGGCCGTCGATCGACTGCATCGTGATGACCACGCCCAGCACCGCGGCCACGATCCCGAGCCCCGGAAGCGCGTCGCCGATCTTCGCGAGCGTGGTCGCGGGCTTCATGGCCTCCGCGTGGTGTACGTGGAGATCCTCGTCCATGAGCGCCTCGAGGTCGTGCGGGGCGATCCCGCCAAGGATGATGACCTTGATCGAGTCGGCCAGAAACGACACGGCGTGGTGGTTGGCGAGGAACCTCGGGTACTTCGACAGAATCGGGCTCGCGTTCGTGTCCTCGACGTGGGTCTCGAGCGCCATGACCCCCGATTGCTGCGTCACCTTGAACAGCTGGTACTGCATCCCCAGCAGCTCGAGGTAGTCGGCCTTACCCGGCCGACCGCGGAAGAACCGTCCGACCTGGCCCATCAAGCGCTTCAGCACACTGGGCGGCGTGCTGATGGTGAGCGAGCCGACGGCCGCTCCCACGATGATCAGGATCTCGGCGGGCTGAAAGAGGACCAGGGGCGGCCCCCCTGCCCACACGAACCCCCCGAGCACCGACGCAATGACGATGATGGATCCGACGATCACCAGCATCTGCGAGTCCCGCGGTCCTGAGCCGTTGCGGACATCAGGACACCGACCCCGGTCGTGCGCACACCCCGTGCGCGTTCCGGTACACCGTCGGAATCGTCACCGATCGGCCGAACTTGAGGTGGCCTCAACCCTTGGCCGAGGTTCTTCCCGGGCCGTGGTCACCGGGTTGAGCACGACCACGTCGACGCGCCGGTTCAGCGCCCTGAGGTCCGGCGTGTCGTTGGCCACTCGAGGGTGAAACTCCCCGTAGCCCGCCGCCGAGAAGCGCGTGGGTGGGAGGCCGGCGTTGACGAAGAACGCCACCACGGTCGTCGCTCTCGCCGTGGACAGCTCCCAGTTCGAGCGATAGCGGTCCGTGTGGATCGGGACGTTGTCGGTGTGACCTTCGACCCGGACGGCATTGCCGACCTCGGAGAGTGTCTCGGCGATCTGTCGAAGGCCGACCTGCGCAGCCGCAGACAGATCCGCGCTCCCCGTCGGGAAGCTCCCCGCTTCGCGGATCGAGATGACCAGTCCCCTCGGATCCATCTCGAGCTGGACATCACCGGCCGCGATCTCGCGCTCGAGCCGAATGTCGAGCGCCGCCTTCACCTCACGGAGTTCGACCGCGTCGCGACCTGTGTCACCAGGGGGCTGCACCGGGAGCTCGAGCCGGGCGGGGACCCCCCCTGCGGTGTGTCCTCTGCGCGCGTCCGTCGCCGCTGGACCGGCCGTTGCGAATGCCGACTGCACCGAGTCGACCACAGCCGTCAGCTTGCGGGCGTCGACGGTCGAAATCGCGTAGAGCGTCGTGAAGAACGCGAACAGCAGCGTGATGAAGTCGGCGTACGACACGAGCCATCGTTCGTGACTGACCGTGGCCCGCTGTCGGTCGCGTCGTCGCACCAACGCTCGGCGCGACCGCGCGTAGCTCTCTCGGGGAACCATCTCACGCCGCCTTCGCTTGAACGCGGCTGGTGCGGCCCTGACCGTCGATCCCGAGGAGGCCTCGCAGTTTCTGGTCGATCAGCCGTGGGTTCATCCCTTCCTGGATGGCCAGAATCCCTTCGAGGACCAGTTCTCGGCGCTTCGCGCTCCGGGCAGCCCGGGAGCGGAGCTTCGCAGCAATTGGCAGGAAGATCAGGTTGGCCGAGCCGACACCGTAGACCGTGGCCACGAACGCGACCGCAATCCCGGCCCCGAGCTTCGCGGGATCGGTCAGGTTCTCCATGACATGGATCAGGCCCAGGACGGCACCGAGAATGCCGATGGTCGGGGCGTATCCTCCCGCTGCTTCGTAGACACGCGCTGGGAGCTCATCGATGTCGTCGCGGCTCAAGCTCTCGGCGTCGAGCATCGACCTGAGCGTGTGCGGGTTGGTGCCGTCGACGGCGAGCCCGAGGCCACGGCGAAGGAATGGGTCGCTCACGTGTTCGACATCGTCTTCGAGCGACATGATGCCGTCCTTGCGGGCCTTGTAGGCCAGGCGGGTGATCAGGGAGATCGTGTCCTCGATGGGCGGCTCGTTGTCCAGGAACACGTCCCGCAGGCTCGAGAACGCACGCTTGACGTCCTTGAGCGAGAAGCTGACGAGTGTCGCCCCGAGGGTGCCGCCGAACACGATGACGGCCGCGGTGAGCTGGAGGATCGAGTGGAGGCTCCCTCCCTCGAGCAGCTGCCCGAGCAGGATGAACCCGATGCCGGTCGGGACACCGAGGACCGTGGTCAGATCCCAGCGGCGGGCGCGCTTCACTGATGGTCTCCCGCCACGGTCAGGGACATCGGCACGGGGCCACGCACGGCTCGCCGCCCACCGTACAAGATGAACCGTTTGAAGTCGCGGACTCGCTCGACGATGGTCTCCGGTGCCTCGCGCACGAGGAGTTTGTCGCCGTTTGCCAACGAGATGACCGTGTCCGGCATGAACTCGATCCAGGTGATCTGATCGGCGTTGACGATCATCGGTGTGCCGTCGAGTCGCGTCACGCTAATCATCGGGGCCCGTCCGCGGCAACACCGACCGGCCGCTCGTACGACCGCCCGGCGCGCCGGCCGCGCTGCTCCCCGTCGTAATCGGCAGG
>JAFNAJ010000392.1 GCA_017860085.1 Acidobacteriota bacterium
TGCATGCGTCAGCTGTCCCTTGGGGGCGGACCGCGCGCCGCGATTAGCGGTCGCTCGCTGCCGGCGATGCTGAGGTCGACATCGCCCGCTGCATGTCCGCCAGATAGGACGTGGGCGTGGTTCCGGGCTGCGCGAGCCCGTCGTACGAAAAGAGAACGTACCCCGACGAACCGATGCGCCGGGCGGTCGCGACGTTCGCCGCGGCCTGCGGTGGCGTCAACCGAAACGCCCCGATGCCAGCCCACACGGGAGCCGGACCGCTCACGCGCACGGCGTCGGCGACGAGGTTGGCGAAGAGCGCCGAGTCGGCCGTGTAGGCCATCGGGCAGATGGCATCGACGATTCCGTGCTGCGCCCAGGCTGGCCAGTCCTGGAAGCGATCGTCGAGCGCGCGCGCCTGGTCGGCAACGACCGCAACGCTCAGGACGGCACGTGGGCGAAGCTGCGACACCGTCGTGCGGATGCGCATCACCATCGCGGTGAGGCGCGATCGCCGAAAGGCCGCCCACCGCGCCGGGAACATCTCGGTGTAGATGAATGGGTTCTCGGCGAGGCGGCTGTCGAGCCTCGCACGCTCGGAGGCTGCCAGGTCCTCCACCAGCGACTCGCGGAATCGCGCCAGGGCTGTCGACGAGTAGTCGAAGTCGGCTGACGGGTACCGCACGTAGTCGAGGTGCACACCGTCGAGCTCGTAGCGTCCCACGAGGTCACTGACGACGTCCACCAGGTGCGTGGCCGCCCCAGGATGCAGCGGTGACACGAAGAGCCCCTCGACTTCGTTCGACTGGGCTCGTGTCCACTGGGCGAGGCGCGTCACGTACGCGGGGTCTCGTGGCCCAACTGCCCGCAGCTGAGACGCCAGCTGTCGAGGCACCATGAGCCATTCAGGGTGGCGCCTGATCACGTGTCGCGCGTCGGTCGGCAGGTCGTGCGATGAGGCGACGAGGGAGGCATTGACCCAGGCGTGGACCTGGAGGCCTGCGCCGTGCGCCGCCGCAATCAACCGTGCCAGGGGATCGAAGCTCGATGGCTGGTGCGAGAGCGCGGTTGCGCGAGGCTCGATGGCGCTGGCGTAGTAGGCGTCGCCGCGCCCCCGGACCTGCACGAACAGCGCCCGAACGCCACCGTGGCGCGCGTCTGCCACGAGCCGGTCGATCGAGGCGGGGCTGGTGAGCGAGGTTCGCACCACCCACAGCCCGCGCATTTCCCCGTCGGCGCGCGCTGTGCCCAACCCGACGATCGCGGCGAGCGCCACCGCGGCGGCGCCGATTGCCCTCATCAACGGCGGCACTGTAGCAGCGCCCGTCGAGGGCTGTCAATGCAACGACGCAGGCGGGGAGCGCGTTTTGACAGGCTCGCGACGCTCGGGTATCGTCAGCGCGCCTCAGTCTCGCGGGCCGCTCAATGACACACGCACCTGACGCTTCCCGACATGTCATCGGCATCGACGCCGGTGGAACGAAGACCGTCTGCCAGCTCGCTGACGCGACCGGCCGCATCGTGGCGGAGACGGAGGGTGGAGGAGCGAACCTGCAGAGTGCAGGCGAACTGGGCGTCGAGAAGGTGTTGCACGCGGTGATGGACGAGGCGATCGGGTCGCGAGAAATCGTACCGAGCGTCATCTGCCTGGGCATTGCCGGTGTCGATCGCGCGGACGACGCCGCAGTGGTCGAGGCCATCATGCGGAGGATTGGCTACAAGGCGAGGGTCGTCGTCACGAACGACGCGCTCGTGGCCCTGGTGGCCGGCGCCGGGGACGGACCCGGCATCGTCGTCGTGGCGGGCACGGGGTCGATCGCGTATGGGCGCAACGCGGCCAACAGGGCGGCCCGCGCCGGGGGGTGGGGCTATGTCCTCGGCGACGAGGGCAGTGGCTACTGGATCGGACGCCACGCCTTGCGGGCCGTGGTGCGCCAGGCCGATGACCGGGGACGCGCCACGGCACTCACGCCCCTGATCCTCAGACACTTCGCGGTGGCGCGGGCCCAGGATCTGGTTCATCAGGTCTATTACCGCGGGCTCCGACCGTCGGAGATCGCGGCCATCGCGACCTACGTGCAGCAGGCGCACGAGGGCGGCGACGAGGTGGCCAACGAGATCATCGACTCGGCAGCGCGCGAACTCGCGGCCGCGGCCGCCTCGGTGGCCAAGCGGCTCGGGATGAACGGCGACACGTTCCCGTTCGTGCTGTCGGGCGGCATCTTCAGGGCCGTCCCCTGGCTCGTCGAGGTCCTGACAGCCAGGCTTCACGACGTCGCGCCGCACGCGACCGTGTCCACGTTGCGCAAGCAGCCTGCGTGGGGGAGTGTGCAGATCGCGCTGGCCGAACTTGCCGGCGGGGCCAATCTCCCCGTCTACGTGCACTCCTGAGGATCGGGCAGCATCCCGCTCAACGCGCGTCGGACGGCGGCGTCTGGGGGCCAATGAGCAGCCGCAACCGGGGCTCGATATCCTCGCCGATCGCGTCGCGCACCGAGTCGTTGGCCTGCCGCAGCTGACGGAGGGCCTTGGTGAGCGACAGCCCCGTCTTCTGCATGACAATGGCCGCCTTCAGGTTCCACCGCGCCTTGACGAGGAGCCGCCCAGCCGCTTCGTGGTCGACGCCGGTCACGACCATCAGGATCCGCCGCGCGCGGTCACGGAGCTTCTCGGAGGCGGCCTGGACGTCGACCATCAGGTTGCCGTAGGTCTTGCCGATGCGCACCATCGAGATGGTGGTGAGCATGTTGAGCACCATCTTCGTCGCGGTCGCGGCCTTGAGGCGCGTCGACCCTGTGAGCACCTCCGGGCCGACGGACGGCGCAATGATCAGGTCGACGAAGTTCTGGAGCTCGGTGCCGGGCCAGCAGGTCACGAAGATGACCTTGAGCCCGGCCCTTCGGGCGCGCGTGAGGGCGCCGCGAACGAACGGCGTGATGCCGCTGGCCGACACGCCGATGACCACGTCGCGCCGAGTCGGGCGCAGGCGGGCAATGGCCCGCGCCCCTTCCTCGAAGTCGTCCTCGACGCCTTCGCGTGCACGGAACACCGCCTGCTTCCCGCCGGCCATCAGGGCGCGCACGGAACTGGGCGACGTGCCGAACGTCGGGGGCATCTCGGCCGCTTCGAGCACGCCAAGCCGGCCGCTGGTGCCGGCACCGACGAAGATGATCCGGCCCCCTCGTCGCAGTGATTCGACGATGAGGTCCACGCCGTGAGCGATGCGCTCACGCTCGCGCTGGACGGCGGCGACAACCTTGCGGTCCTCGTTCACCATCAGCTCGATGATCTCCGCGACGGGCGCCTTGTCGAGGTTGAGACTCGCGGGGTTGATGGCCTCGGTAGGGAGAGACTCCCACTTGGACGGGCTGTTGGGCATCGCGACGACCCACGTGACGAGAAGTGAGCGGGCGGATACTACTCTCCGGGTCGCCACGTGTCAAACACGCCGGCTCCTTTTG
>JAFNAJ010000045.1 GCA_017860085.1 Acidobacteriota bacterium
CCAGGCGACCTACAGTCCGAGCGCCTTCGCTGCGCGCTCGTACTGATCAGGTCGGACGTGGATCACGTAGCCGAAGCTGCCTCGGCCGTCGGTGACGCCGCTCGAGGCGAACACGTTCACACCCGCCTCGTACAACTGTTCGTGGACGCCTGCCAGAGCGCCGAGTTCGTCGTCTCCCTGCACGATCAGCGCGCTGTGCGGCCCGTCGAGTACCATGCCCGCTTTGGCGGCCGCGGTCTGCAGGGCTGTCGTGCTTTCGGGAAACAGGGTCAGCTGCGTGCGGTTGGCGCCGACGGGAACGGCCGAGAAGGCCAGCAGGTTGACGCCTTCGGTCGCCAGGGCGGAGAGGACCTTGAAGGCCTGGCCGGGCTGATCCTGGACGGACGTGTGAAAGAAGTCGATGCGGCGAATGGTCGTGGCCATGGTGGTGGGTGCCGGGGCAACGGGGGCGACGTGAGTTGCGCTCATTCTACGCCCGATCTCGGGTCGGCGGCACGTCGAGCGTTCCCGGCGGCGCCGAGTCGTTGGCGGCCCTGCAGTCCGGTCGGCCATCGTGCATAATGGTGCCGTGGAGGCCTGCGTATGCATCTCGAACTCTCCACGGACGAGATCCTGCTCCTCAAGGAGCTGCTCGAGTCGAAGCACCGGGACCTGCTGCACGAACTTCACCACACGGACGATCGCGCGTTCAAGGACGCGCTGAAGGTCAGGACGGCTCGTCTCGAGAGTCTCCTGGCCAAGCTGCGCGTGTCGGTCAGCGCCGAGGTCTGAGATCGTGTCGATTCCTGACGCCACGATTGCCTCGCCGTCTGCGTTCGTGGAGCAGATGGTCGGCGAGCTCTCGCTCCAGCCGGACCTGCTGGACTGGGAGCAGTACTGGCGCGACGTGGGCTCCGACGTGTCGGCGTCGGTCGACCGGGCCGGCACCCCCCACGTGCGCATGTTCGACGCGCTTGGCCACCGCATCGACGAAATCGTCTACCCACCCGACTACTGGCACCTGCTCGGCGAGGGCTATCGACGAGGCCACATCTGGCGGGCGTTCGACGAGGGCTCGCCGATGCCCTTCCTCTTGATGGGTTACGTCACGTCTTTCTTTGACCCCGGCCTGTTCTGCCCCTACACCGTCTCGATGGCCACCGCCGTGGCTGTCGGGAAGTACGGTGACGCCGCGCTCAAATCGCAGGTCCTTCCGGCCCTGCTCCGGGCCGATGCGAATGCCTGGCAGGGGGCAACCTGGATGACCGAGGCGGCCGGTGGGTCCGACCTCGGCGCCGCCGTGAGCACCGTCGCCCGGCTGAACGCCAACGGGCAGTGGCGCCTCACGGGCGACAAACACTTCTGCAGCAACGCGGGGGCCGATGTCGCCGTCGTCGCGGCGAGACCAGAAGGTGCGCCGGCGGGCGTGAGAGGCTTGGCGCTGTTCCTGGTTCCACGGATGCGGGCCGACGGGACCCTGAACGTGACGCTGCGCCGCCTCAAAGACAAGATCGCCACGCGGTCGGTGCCCACGGGTGAAATCGAGCTGCGCGACGCCGAGGCGTGGCTGCTCGGATCGGCCGACGTCGGCGTTTACCTCATACTCGAAACCCTCAACCTCTCGCGTGTGGCGAACGCCTTTGGCGCAGTGGCCCTCCTGCAGCGAGCCGTGGCGGAGGCCACGGCCTTTGGCCGGGCGCGCGTTGCGTTCGAACGCCCCATCGCCGACCACCCGCTCCTTGCGGCCGAACTCGACAGCCGCGCCATGTCGCTCCGGCGCGCATTCGCCCTGGCGTGGGAAGCCGCACGCCGTCTCGAAGAGGTGTGGCAGGAACGCCCTCGCTACTCGAAGCGCTACCACGAGTTCCGCCTGGTGGCGCACCTGGCGAAGTACTGGACCGCCGAATGCGCGATCGAGGCCACCCGATGGGCAGTCGAGGTCTTCGGCGGAGCTGGCACGCTGGCCGAGAACCGCGTGGAGCGGTGGGTGCGTGAGGCGATGATCCTCGCGATCTGGGAGGGCACCCCGCACCGCCAGATGCTCGACGGCCTCGAGGTCGCACTTCGGCACGGCGCCCACGAGCCGTTGATCGACAGTTTCAGGGACGTCGCCGCCGCCCGCGATGTGGACGCGTGGCGTCAGCGCTGGCGCGATCACCTCGCCCAGCCGTCAGACGCACGCGAGGCGACCATCACCCCGATCTTCCGGGACTTCGCTACATTCGTGGCCGAGGCCGCGCTCGCCAGGCTCGAGAGCGCCTAGAGCGCGGGCTGTGGCTCGCGGAGCATGACCAGCACGAATCGGCACGGTGCCGCCGCGCGCAGGGCATGGGGCACGTGCGCCGGCATCCTGACGATGTCGTGAGGCGCCGCGTCGATCCTCGCGCCGCCGATCGTGAGGCCGAGCCGACCCTCGAGCACCAGCACCAGCGCATCGAACGGAGTGGTGTGCTCGCTGATCTCCTGGTCCGCGTCCATCGCAAAGAGCGTGACGTTGCCGGCCGGGGTCCGGGCGATGACCCGGCTGGCGATGCCGCCTGACGGGATCTCGAGCAGGCCGGATGCGGCGTGCGCCACGGACGACGCCAGGGCGGACTTGTCGGCACTCATCGTGATGTCCTCTCTCCACAGCGGACCTGAAGGTCCGCCGTACCTTGAGGAGCGGCGCCCAGGGCCTGCAGGTACCGCGACGGTAGCGGTCTGCCGAGGCGCGACTCGATGAAGCGCGAAGCCTCGGCAACGGCCCCGAGGTCGACCCCCGTTTCGATGCCGAGACCATCGAGCATGTAAACCAGGTCCTCTGTGGCTAGGTTGCCTGCAGCGCCCGGCGCGAACGGGCAGCCGCCAAGCCCCCCTGCCGAGGCGTCGAACACCGCCACGCCCACGATCAGGCCGGCCAACACGTTGGCGAGCGCGGTCCCACGGGTGTCGTGGAAGTGCAGCGCGACGCGCGCCGCCGGCACGCGTTCGACGACAGCCTCGAGCACCTCGGGCACTTGGCGTGGATGCGCAATGCCGATCGTGTCACTGACGGCCACCTCGAACACCCCGAGATCGAGGAGCCGCGCGGCCACCTCGGCCACTCGAGACGGGGGAACGGGCCCTTCGTAGGGGCACCCGAAGCACGTGGAGATGTAGCCTCGGACTCGCACCCCGGCCGCTCGCGCATCGCGACACACCCCGGCGTGGCTGGCCAGCGACTCCTCGATGGTCTGGTTCACGTTCCTGCGGCTGAACGTTTCCGACGCGGCCGCGAATACGGCCACCTCGTCGACGCCCGCGTCGAGGGCGCGGCCGAGGCCCTTCGTATTCGGCACGAGGGCGCTGTAGCGGACGCCGGTCCTTCGCGCGATGCCGCGGACGACCTCGTCCGCGTCGGCCATCTGGGGGACCCACTTCGGGCTGACGAAGGCCGCCGCTTCGATCACGGGCAGGCCCGCGTCCGACAGCAGGTCGACGAAGCGCACCTTGTCGGCCGTGCTGATGGGCGCGCCCTCGTTCTGCAGGCCGTCGCGCGGTCCGACCTCCACCACCGTGACACGGTCGGGCATGGGTGGCAGGCGCACGTTCGGTCAGCTCCTCTCGGCACCCGCCACGTCGTGCAACTCCACGAGCGGCTCACCTGGTTGCACCAGGTCGCCCTCCTGGCACCGCACCGATGTTACGACGGCATCGTGTGGCGCCCGCAGCGGCAGCTCCATCTTCATGGCCTCGAGGATGACGAGCGGCGCCCCACGCGCGACGGTGACGCCGGGCTGCACCAGCACTTGCACGACGGTCGCCGGCATCGGCGCGGCCAGCGAGTCGTGTCCGCCGGCGCGGCTGCGCCGCCGCCTCGCCCCGCGCTGATCGAGCTCGACCCGCAGCACGGCGCCATCGATGAACACCCAGCGCTCGCTGTCCGCGTCAACGACGTAGGCCACGGTCGCCAACCTGGGTCCCGACAGGCGAACCCGGCCGTGTCCCAGGTAGTGGACCCGGTACGTCGCCGGGGCATCGACGGGAGTGTCTCCAGAGGGCGTGGGCGAAACGGTGACGTGGCCGTCGGCTTGCAGTTCGACCGCTGCCGTGGCCTCGCCGATACGAGCGACGGTCTTGCGGGGCAGCACGGCTCAGCGACCTCCTCCGCCAAGCGACGACCAGGGATCGTAGCGACGGCCCGCCGCACGCACGTCGGCTGGTGCCGCCACGCCCGTGGGTCCAGCGACCGCCACGGCCACGGCCATGGCCCTCTGCACCAACTCGGGGGAATGTGATCCCAGCAAGCCCTCGAGTTCGGCGTCGACGAAGCCCGTATCCACGTCACCCGACCGAAAGCGAGGATGTTCGAGCACCTTGAGCAGGAACGGGATGTTGGTGGTGAGGCCGAGCACGGGGAATCGCCGCAGGGCCGAGATCGCGCGATCGATCGCAGCCGGGCGCGTCTCCCCGCTGACGATGACCTTCGCGATCAGCGGATCGTACTGCACGGGGACGTCGGCGCCCTCGACGACGCCGGAGTCGACACGCACACCGGGGCCGCTTGGCTCACGATAGAGCAGGAGCCGGCCGGCCTGTGGCAGGAACCCGTTGGCCGGATCCTCGGCGTACACGCGGCATTCGATCGCGTGCCCGCGCTGCGCGAGGTCTTCCTGGCGCCAGGCGAGCGGCTCGCCGTCGGCGACAGCGATCTGCGCGCGCACCAGGTCCACACCGGTCACCGCTTCGGTGACCGGGTGCTCCACCTGGAGCCGCGTGTTCATCTCGAGGAAATAGAAGTTGGCGGTATCTCCCGTGCCGTCGAGCAGGAACTCCACGGTGCCGGCGTTCACGTAGCCCGCGGCGCGTGCGGCCGCAACGCCGGCAGCGCCCATACGCGCGCGCAGCGCCGGCGAGAGCGCGCACGACGGACTCTCCTCGATGATCTTCTGATGCCGGCGCTGCACGCTGCATTCGCGCTCGAAGAGATGGAGCACGGTGCCGTGCCGATCGGCGAGCACCTGGACCTCGACGTGACGTGGCCGCTCGATGAGGCGCTCGATGTAGAGCGTGCCGTCGCCGAAGGCCGCGCCCGCCTCCCGTCGTGCCGCGTCGAGCGCCTCGTCCAGATCGCCTCGCTGGCGCACCACGCGCATGCCCTTGCCCCCGCCACCGGCAGCGGCCTTGACGAGGACGGGGTAGCCGACCGACTCGGCGGCGGCGCGCAGTCCATCGTTCCCCTGGTTGTCGGGCTCGCGGCCAGGCACCGTGATCACACCGGCCTCGGCCATGAGCTGTCGGGCAGCCACCTTCGAGCCCATGCGGGCGATCACCGCGCTCGGCGGACCCACGAACGTGAGGCCCGCGTCTGCGCACGCCGCAGCGAACTCGGCGTTCTCGGCGAGGAACCCGTAGCCTGGGTGCACGGCGTCGGCGCCCGAGCGCCGTGCCGCGTCGACGACCCTTGGAATCGACAGGTAACTCTCCGCGGCCGACGCGGGGCCGAGGCGCTCGGCGTGGTCGGCGAGAACCGCGTGCGGCGCTTCGGCGTCGAGGTCCGAATACACCGCGACGCTCTCGATCCCCAGCTCGCGGCATGCCCGGATGACGCGCACCGCGATCTCGCCACGATTGGCCACGAGCAAACGTCTGATCACCTTCACCAGGCTCCGCGCGCGACGAGGTGCGCGCCTGCGTATCCGGTCACTCCGATCGGGGCACCCACCACGGGGGGCGCCGCTCGAGGAACGCCGTGAGGCCCTCCTGGCCCTCGGCCGACACCCGCTGGACAGCGATGGCGTGGCTGGTCAGGGCGCGCACGTCCACGGGACTCGCCCCCGCCACGCGGGGAATCAGCGACTTGGTCGCGGCAATGCCGCTCGGGCTCGACGACAGCAGCTCGCGGAGATAGTCGTCCACCGCGGCGTCGAGCCCGTCGGAGGGCACGACCCGATGCACCAGCCCAATCTCCCTCGCGCGGACCGCACCGAACCGCATGCCCGTGAGCATCAACTCGCGCGCGTTCGACATGCCGATCTTCGCCACCGCAAACGGCGAGATGACGGCGGGCAGGATCCCCAGCTTCACCTCGGTGAAGCCGAACACCGTGTCCTCGGCAGCGACGACGATGTCGCAGACCGCCGCGAGGCCCGTGCCACCACCGAGCGCGGCGCCGTGGATGCGGCCAATCAACGGGACCGGGAGCGCGTTCAACGCGCCGAACATCTCCGCCATGGACCGCGCATCGGCGACGTTCTCCTCCTCGGTGTACTGGCGCATGCGCTTCATCCACGCGATGTCAGCTCCTGCGCAGAACGACGGGCCGGCGCCCGCCAGCACGGCAACCCGCAGCGCGACGTCGCGTGCAGCGGTCTCAGCCCAGTGCCGCAACTCCGCGATCATTTCGTCGTTGAACGCGTTGCGGACGTCGGGGCGGTTGAGCGTGACGCGCTCGACCGGGCCGCGCCGTTCGACTGACAGGTGCTGCCACGCCATGGCCAGGGGACCTACATGCGGAAGACGCCGAACCGTGGGGGCGGAATCGGCGCGTTGTATGCCGCCGAGATCCCGAGCGCGAGCACGTGCCGCGTCTGCGCCGGGTCGAGGATGCCGTCGTCCCAGAGCCTGGCGGTCGAGTAGTAGGGCGAGCCCTCGCGCTCGTACTTCTCGAGAATCGGGCCGCGGATGGCCTGCTCGTCGGTCTCGCTCAGCGTCTGGCCATCGCGCGCGAGCTGGTCGCGCTTCACGGTGGCGAGCACACCGGCCGCCTGCTCGCCTCCCATGACCGAAATGCGGGCATTGGGCCACATCCAGAGCAGTCGAGGCTCGTAAGCGCGTCCGCACATGCCGTAGTTGCCGGCGCCGAACGACCCGCCGACGATCACCGTGAACTTCGGCACGACCGAGTTGGCGACGGCGTGCACCATCTTGGCGCCGTCTTTCGCGATGCCCGACCGCTCGTACTGCTGCCCGACCATGAACCCGGTGATGTTCTGCAGGAACACCAGCGGGATTCCCCGCAGGTTGCAGAGTTCGACGAAGTGGGTGGCCTTCAGGGCCGACTCCGAGAACAGCACGCCGTTGTTGGCCACGATGCCTACGAGAAACCCGTGCAGCCGGGCGAAGCCGGTGACCAGCGTCGTGCCGTATCGCTCCTTGAACTCGTCGAAGCGCGACCCGTCGACGAGGCGCGCGATCACCTCGCGGACGTCGTACGACTTGCGCAGGTCGGTGCTGACGATCCCATACAGCTCTTCGGGGTCGTAGGCCGGCTCTTCGGGCGTGGTCATGTCGGCGGGCAGCGGCTTGCTCGTGTGCAGCGTCGACACGATGGTGCGTGCCAGGTGCAGGGCGTGGTCGTCGTCTTCGGCAAAGTAGTCGGCCACGCCGGAGAGGCGCGTGTGCACATCGGCGCCGCCGAGATCCTCGGCGCTCACCTCCTCGCCCGTCGCCGCCTTCACGAGCGGGGGACCGCCCAGGAAGATGGTGCCGGTCCCTTTCACGATGACCGTCTCGTCGGACATGGCCGGCACGTACGCGCCGCCAGCCGTGCACGATCCCATGACGACGGACACCTGCGGGATCTGGAGTGCGGACATACGGGCCTGGTTGAAGAAGATACGACCGAAGTGCTCCCGGTCGGGGAAGACCTCCGCCTGGAGCGGGAGGAAGGCACCGCCCGAATCGACGAGGTAGACGCACGGCAGCCGGTTCTCGAGGGCAACCTGCTGGGCCCGCACGTGCTTCTTGACTGTCAGCGGGTAGTAGGTGCCGCCCTTCACCGTCGCATCGTTGGCGACGACCACGACCTCGCGTCCTGACACGCGGCCGATGCCCGTGACGATGCCGGCCGCGGGGGCCTCGTTGTTGTACAAGCCGAAGGCGGCAAGCGGCGAGAGTTCCAGAAACGGCGACTGCGGGTCGAGCAGCCGGTCGATGCGCTCGCGGGCCGTCAGCTTGCCCTGCTCGCGGTGCCGCTGCTGGTAGCGCGGCCCTCCACCCTCCCGTGCCTGGGCCAGGTGACGGCTCAGTTCCTCGACGAGGGCCGCCATCCGCGCCCGATTGGCCTGGAACTCCGCGGTGGTCGGGTCGATGTGGGTCTCCAGCTGGTCCATGAACGCTCAGAACCTCAGAACCTGAACCCTGGCACCGTAGAACCTTGGCACCCTAGAAGCTCGAGATCCGTGTCGCGGTCATTATAGCGTTCGGACTGCTCTGGTACGGCCGATGGTGCGGACGCGCACGTGGCTTGGTAGACTGATGACAGCGTCTGGAGGTTCGTGTGGAGGACCGATCGCGCATTGCGGTTTCCGTGCTGGTGGGCGCCGCCCTGGGCGGCATGCTCGGCTACCTGCTGTTCACCGAGGGCGGCCGCCGCGCGCGGAACAGCCTGCGTGGGCAGCTCGAGGGGCTCGTCGACGACGCCAGCCGATTTTCAGGGTCGATCGAGAAGATGCGGGGTGTCGCCACCGAAGGGTGGCGCGGCGTGAAGGACGTGTTCTCGGCGCTGAGCGCGGACGAAGTGCCGTACGACGATCCTGACCGCGGAATGCGGGTGTCGTGATGGACCCGCACGAGCAGGACCCGACGGACGAGGGGCCGTCGCTCGCCTGGTTCGGCCACCCGCCGGACACGGAGGCCGTCGCCGGGCCAGAGACGCCAGCGGCCGAGGAGAGCGGGCCTTCCCAGGATCTCGACGTCTACAGCCGGGTGGTGATGTCGGCGCTTGTCGTCGGCGGAGCCCTGCTGCTGGCGCGCTCGAGGACGTTTCGCCAGGTGACGTGGCGCCTCGCGAAGTTCGCCCTCACCACGTGGCTCCCGGCCCGACTGGCCACCGAGGTTCGCCACGCCTGGCGTGACGCGGCGGCCTCAGAGGGGGTCGTCGGCGACGTCGGACGTTCGCAGTGAACCAGCCTCCCGACGCGACCAGATGCCCGGTACCCCAGCGCACTCAGCCGCCACCCGGGTGACGCGGTTTCTCGGCCTGTGCGGGCGGGCCGCCTGGCGCGCCTTTGTCCGGTTCTACAACAGCAACGACCTCACCTACGCGTCGTCGATTGCCTTCTTCGCGTTGATGTCGTTCTTTCCGTTTCTGTTGCTGGCGCTGTCGGTGCTCGGCATTGCCACGGCCGACGACGCGGACCGCGCGGCCGTGCTCGGCTTCGTCCTGCGCTACCTGCCGCGCCAGTTCGACTTCATCACGGCTCAGATCGACGCTCTGCGACAGTCGCCGTTGGGACTGGGCGTCGCGGGCAGCTCGCTGATGGCCTGGGCTGCGCTGGGCGTGTTCGGCGCCATCACGACGGCTGTCAACTATTCCTGGGGCGTCGAGAAGACCCCCAACTACTTCCAGCACAAGCTGGTGTCGTTCCTGATGATGGTGGCCGCAGGGCTGTTGCTTCTCCTGGCACTGCTCGTCGTCAGCCTGCGGGACGCACTGACCACGTCGTGGTTTGCCGACGCCCTGCGGGGCATGCCGTGGCTGCAGCTGGTCAGCACGTTCACGTTCCGGGGGTCGACGACGCTGCTGCTCATCGGCGTGGTCGGGCTCATCTTCTACTTCGTGCCGAACACCACGGTGCGCTTTCGCGACGTGTGGCCCGGGGCGGTGCTGACCGGCCTGCTCTGGCGTGGCGCGCTGGCGGGGTTCTCGTACTACGTGACGGATCTCTCGCGATTCTCCGTGCACGGCTCGATCGCGGCCGTCGTGGTGTTTCTGTTCTGGGTCTACATCACGTCGGTCATCCTGCTCTACGGGGTCGAGTTCACGGCGGCGTTCGCCGACCTCCTGGGCGATCGCCCGAGACCGGCCGGGGCCGTGCCGCGGCGGGGGTAGGCTTTCGGACACCGGGGAAGACGTTGGCTGTTGGCGTCGAGGTGAGGCCGGCGGTGACTGGCGCGGCAGGAGCCGAGGGGGACCAGATGGCCAAGCGTGCGGGCATGCGGGGAAGCGAGGCACGGGGGACGGGGGCACGCGCACGGCTGCGCACGCTGTTCCCGATGGTGTCGGAGGCCTACGAGGCGATGGCGTTGGCCGCGAAGGATGCGGGACCGCTCGACCCCCGCTCGGTTGCGCTCCTCAAGGTCGCGCTGTCGGTCGGGCGCGGATCCTGGCGCGGGACGCATGCGCACGCACGAAAGGCGCTCGAGGCCGGTGTCGCGCCGGAGGAGCTGCGTCACCTCGCGGCGGTGGCGCTGCCAACGATCGGCCTGGCTGCCTCGCTCGACGCGCTGCGGTGGATTGAAGAGACGATTGACGAGCAGGGGGCTGAACCACCCCTGCGCTAGCGGCTCAGCGGTCGTCGACCAGCATGGTCACGACGCGAACTTGCGCAGGAACCAGGCACCAAGAACGAACGCCGAACCAAGAACCCCGAACGGACCAAGAACCAAGAACCAAGCACCAAGGACGACGGCTGTGACCGACACGTACTTCCGGGGTGCTATGCTGGGCGTCTCATGCCCAACCGGCTTGCCCTGGAGAGCAGTCCCTACCTGCTGCAGCACGCCGGCAACCCGGTGGACTGGTACCCCTGGGGCGACGAGGCGTTCGAGCGGGCCCGCGCCGACGACAAGCCCATCTTCCTCTCGGTGGGGTACTCGACGTGCCACTGGTGTCACGTCATGGAGCACGAGTCGTTCGAAAACGACGACGTTGCGTCGATCCTGAATGCGCAATTCGTGCCGGTGAAGGTCGACCGCGAAGAACGGCCCGACGTCGATCGCGTCTACATGGCGTTTGTGCAGGCCACGACCGGAGCAGGCGGCTGGCCCATGAGCGTGTGGCTCACGCCGGATCTGCGGCCTTTCTATGGCGGCACCTACTTTCCGCCCACGTCCAGGTGGGGGCGCCCCGGGTTCTCCGACCTGCTGCGCGAGATCGGGCGCCTGTGGCGCGACGAGCGGCCCCGTGTCCTGTCGGCTGCCGCTGGCCTGACCGCCCAACTGGCCGCGGTCGTTGACCAGCGCCGACCCGGTGACGCGTCTGCGGCCCGCTCGGTCATGCCCGAACCGCCGCAGCTTGCCGCCGCGGCCGACCAGTTCGCGCGCACCTTCGATCGGCGGCATGGCGGGTTCGGCCAGGCGCCGAAGTTCCCCCGACCGTCCGAGTTGCTGTTTCTCCTTCGCGAGCACGCTCGGACCGGACGTCGGGAACTGGTCGGGATGGTGGGGGAGACGCTGCGCGCGATGGCGCTTGGGGGCATGCGCGACCACGTCGGGGGAGGCTTCCATCGCTACTCGGTAGACGCGGCGTGGCGCGTGCCGCACTTCGAGAAGATGCTCTACGACCAGGCGCAGATCACGCTGGCGCTGCTCGAACTGCGGCAGGCCACCGGCGATCCGTTCTGGGGCGCGGTCGCTGATGACACGCTGGCGTACGTGCTGCGCGATCTCGGGCACCCAGAGGGTGGGTTCTTCTCGGCGGAAGACGCCGACAGTGTGCCACCCGAGCATGCGGGTGCCATCCCCGCCCGAAAGGCCGAGGGAGCGTTCTACATCTGGAGTGCCGACGAGATCGACGCGCTCGTCGGCGACACCGCCGACGTCGTGAAGGCGCGGCTCGGCATCCAGCCGGGCGGGAATGCGCCACACGATCCCCAGGGGGAGTTCGGCACGAAGAACCTGCTGTACACGGCAGCG
>JAFNAJ010000393.1 GCA_017860085.1 Acidobacteriota bacterium
TCCGCTTCGTGAAGACGACGTGTGGCGCGCCGACGCGTCCCTGTGGTGGCCGTTGCTGGCCGACCACACCGGGCCGATGGAGCTGGGCCTCCGGGCGACCTACGCCTTCACCCGCAGCGATTCCAACGACGCGTTCTACCAGTATCGGTCGCACACGCTGGGGCTCGGCCTGGCAATCTCCTACTAGGCGCACCGCCAAGCGAAATGCGACGCGTCGTCCCGGACTGACGGCCGCATGGCACAATGTGGCGCGATGTCGAGCCATCGCGTCCGTGCGCGTGCTCCGCGCGACGAGCCGCGCCTGCCAACGATCGTCCGCGACCCAGAGGCGCTAGCGTCGGTCGTCGAGGACGCGGCGCATTATCCCGACGGTCACGCGTCAGCGGTGGTTCAGCCTGCATCCGAGGGCGAGGTGGCCGCCCTGCTCCGGCATGCCTCCACGGTTCTACCAATCGGCGCGCAGTCGTCGCTGACCGGTGGGGCGACGCCGCTCGGCGAGGTCGTGCTCCGCACGTCACGACTGGCCTCGGTGCTCGACGTGCAGCCAGGATCCGTCAGGGTCCAGGCAGGGATGTCGCTCACGGAACTGCAGACCGCGCTCGGGGCCAGGGGCCTGTGGTACCCACCCGTTCCCACCTACACGGGCGCGTGCTGCGGTGGGGTGGTGGCGACGAATGCCGCCGGGCCTGCCACCTTCAAGTACGGCACGACGCGCGACTGGGTCCTGGCACTGGTCGTGGTCCTTCCGACAGGCGACGTGCTGGACCTCGAGCGCGGCCAGGTGCACGCGCACCCCGACGGGTACTTCGAGATCGAGCTGCCGCAAGGCCCGCTCCGTGTGCCGGTCGCCACGCCGCGCCATCCAGCGGTACCGAAATGCTCGGCTGGCTACTATGGCAGGCCCGGGATGGATCTGGTCGACCTGTTCATCGGGTCCGAGGGCACGCTTGGCGTCATCACCGAGGTCACCTTCCGGGTGACGCCTTTGCCGCCAGCCCGGTTGACCGCCATGGTCCAGGTCCCGAGTGAGGACGTCGGTCTCGAGCTGGCGCAGGCACTTCGGGCTCAGTCGGAGGCCGCCCGGACCAGGAACGACCGACGCGGACTCGACGTCGCGTCCATCGAGCACCTCGATGCGCGTTCGATCGAGCTCCTGCGCGAGGATGGCGACGACCGACGCCTGGGCGTGGAGCTCGCGGCTGACACTGCCGCCATCCTCTTCATCGAGATCGAGCTGCCGGATCGCGCTGCCGAGGCCGACCTCTGGCGCCAGATCGAGCAGGCCCTCACCAGCAACGCTGAGGACGTGGCGGCAACACGCCTGTGCCGCACACTCGATCGGTTCGACCTGCTGGCGAGCGCCGAGGTCGTCCTGCCCGGGCACGACGCGCGCGCAAAGCGCCTGGCCGAGTTGCGAGAGGCTGTTCCCTCAGCGGTCAATCGGCGCGTCGCCTTGGCCAGGACCGCCGTCTCGCCAGCCATTTCAAAGATGGCCGCGGACGTCATCGTGCCATTCGACCGGTTCGGCGAACTGATGGTCGCTTGCCGGCGAGCCTTCGAATCGCGCGGGCTCGACTACGCGGTGTGGGGACACATCTCGGACGGGAACATCCACCCGAACGTCATCCCGCGATGCGTCGACGACACGCCGCGGGGTCGGCGTGCGGTCCTCGAGGTGGGCCAGGCCGCGATCGCGTTGGGCGGCTCACCACTCGCCGAGCACGGCGTGGGCCGCAACCCGGTCAAGAAGCGGTTGCTCGAAGAGTTCCACGGCCGTCGCGTCGTCGATCAGTTCCGGCAGATCAAGGCCATCCTCGACCCCACCGGGAAGCTCGCGCCCGGCGTGCTGCTCTGAGGGTACGCCCCCCGCACACCCGTGCGGCTGGGGCACACGAGCGCTCATGGCGCGCCTCCACCGGCCGATTAGTCCGGATGGCGGCGGTCGTCCGTGTGGACGCCCGCACTCCGACGGTAGGCGCCCATGTCGCTTTCGCTCGACTCCAATCAGGATGCCAGGGTCACCCCCGGCGCCCGCGTCAACCGGCGACGCCGTCTCGGCGAGATGCTGGTCACGCAGGGGATCATCTCACCCGACCAACTCACCGAGGTGCTCGAACTCCAGCGCACGGAGAAGTCGACCAGGATCGGCCAGCTGCTCATCGAACTGGGCTACGTGACCGAGATGCAGTTGGCCGATCTCATCGCCGACCAGTTGCGCCTGCCGTCGGCCGATCTCACGTCGATTGAAATCTCACCCGACGCCGTTGCGAAGGTGCCGCGAGAGCTGGCCATCAAGCACCGGTGCCTGCCGTGGATGATCCAGGGCCGCGATCTGCTGGTCGTCACGGCCGACCCCACTGACGTGGCCGCCATCGACGCGATCGGCTTCGCCACGGGCCTGCGGGTCAAGCCCGTGGTCGCCCCCGAGAGCGAGGTGGTGGCCGCGATCGAGCGTTGCTACTCGGTCGATGAACCCGGACCAGAAGCGACGTTCGAGCACCTCGAGCTCGCCGACCAGTTTGCCATCATTGACGACATCGAAGGCGAGAGCGCCGCCGGCGCGGAGGAAGACCTCGAGCGCGCGGCCCAGGCCGGGCCGGTGATCAAGCTCGTCAACTCGATCCTCGCGGACGCCATCGCCAGCGGCGCGTCGGACATCCACATCGAGCCCCAGCAGAAGGGCGTGAACCTGCGCTACCGCATCGACGGCGCGCTCCGACACATCGCGACGATGCCGAAGCGGTCGCAGGCCAAGATCGTGTCGCGCATCAAGATCGCCGCGCACATGGACATCGCCGAGCGGCGCCGTCCCCAGGACGGACGCACGCGTACGGTGCTGGGAGGCCGCTCGTACGATCTCCGCGTGTCCACCCTGCCGACCGCGGACGGCGAGAAGGCCGTCATCCGCATCCTCGAGCAGGACCGGGCGAAGATTGCCTTGGAGGACCTCGGGTTCGAGGACGAGACGCTCGAAGCGTTCAGGGCCCTGCTTCGTCGGCCCCAGGGGTTGATCCTCGTCACCGGCCCCACAGGCAGCGGCAAGACGTCGACCCTTTACGCCGCGCTCAACTTTCTGACCGCCGAGACCACCAACATCGTCACGATCGAGGATCCCGTCGAGTACCGGCTGGCGGGCATCAACCAGGTGGCCGTGTCGGACCGCGCCGGCCTGACGTTCGCCACCGGGCTGCGCTCGATCCTTCGCCAGGACCCCAACGTCGTCATGGTGGGCGAGATCCGCGATCTCGAAACAGCCCAGGTGGCGTTCCATGCCGCCCAGACCGGGCACCTCGTCCTGTCGACGCTGCACACCAACGACGCGCCCGGCGCCGTGACCCGGCTGGTGGACATGGGCATCCCGGCGTACCTGGTCGCCTCGTCGGTCATCGCGGTGCAGGCCCAGCGCCTGGTGCGACGGCTGTGTGACTGCAAGACCCC
>JAFNAJ010000394.1 GCA_017860085.1 Acidobacteriota bacterium
CCCCTCATCGACGGGGGCACGATCTATGTCCCGCTGTCAGGGCTGGCCAACACCAAGGGCGAGTGGGTGATCGAAGGCTACGGCGTCGACCCCGACATCAACGTCGAGAACGATCCGAAGTCGGTCGTCGAGGGCAGGGACCCACAACTCGAGCGCGCGGTGGACGAGGTGATGAAGAGGCTGCAGGAGAAGCCGGTGAGGCTGCCGCCGAAGCCGGCAGGCCCGGTCAAGACCGAGAAGCGTTAGTCCCACACGCCTTCCACGAACCACTGGCCGGTCGCGCGATCGCGGTGCACGCGGTAGATCGCGCGATCGGCCAGCGCCACGTCCCACTCGTCGCGATCCCAGCCGTTCGTCCACCATCCCCCCGACGTCCGCCACGGACCGGCACACTCGAGCACGGTGCCGCCTGGCATCGCGGCGCTCGCTGCCACACGCACGGGGCGGCGTTCTCGATCGACCACCACGCGCACCGGCGCGGGCCGACGGAACCGCCGCAGGACAGGGACAGGGGTCGGAGTCGATTTCAGTTTCTGCGAACCAGAAACTGAAATCGACTCCGACCCCTTTGTCAGGAACGAAGGGCGTGACGGCAAATGCTCCTGGGCGATGCGTATCGACCAGGTGTGGCGACCCCACGCGTCCGCTGCCCATCAGCGCCGTGAGCCGGGCCGTGAGCGTCGACACCCGATCCGGCGGCGGCAGCGGGCGCACGAGAAGCGAGTGCTGCACCTGGCGTGCCGGCGCAGGCTCGACAACCAGGCGCACCTCGTCGATGCCGGCATCGGGCGGGTGCGACTCGAGATCGAGCAGGATCAACGTGCGCAGCACTTTCGGGTCGCGCATCGGCGCCGGCAACTCGATGGCCCGATGGAAGACGCGGCGCGTCACGAGCTTGAGCCACGTGTGCACGACGACGGCACCGCGATCGCGACGATCGAGATGCGCGCACAGCGGATCGAGCAGACGGGCAAGCACAAATGACAGGGGCTCGAGCCCCTCGATGGGCCACTCGAGCACCAGTGCCTCTTCGAAACGCTCCTCTTCGCCCTCGGCAAACAGGGGTTCGAGATCCTCCCCGCTCGCCAGACGCCGCCAGCGCACGCCGACCTCGCCCAACCGCTCGAACAGGTCGGGCGCAGGCAGCCTGGCAAGATCGCCGAGCGTGTGCACGCCCCAGCGCTCGAGCGTCTCGAGCACACCACCAGTGGTCTGCAGCGACCCGGCGATTGGCCGCTGCCCCGACCGCGCCGAGCCCGCTCGCCCGTCGTGCCTGGCAGGCTCGTTCTCCAACGGCGACGGCGCCATGCGATAGTGACGCGCAGACGACGAGACACGACGCCGGCCGTGAACAGCCGCCTCAGCGTCCGGCTCGAGCATCGCCAGCGCACCAATCGGCAGCGGCGCCAGGGTCTCCGCCTCCAGCCCCGGTGGCACCACCGACACGCCGGGTCGGCATCCGGCGATGAGGATGGCCGCCGTTTGCGTGCCAGCCACGGCCACGCTCACCGCGAGTCGCCGCGCCTCGGCTTGCTCGGCCACGTGGGCAGCAAACAGGCGGGCTTCGCCGAACAAGCGGTCCATGCCCGAGGCGTCCATCACAACGAGGCCCTCGCGGACGACGGCACTCCGTGGTGAGCACGTGCGGGCCAGCAGGCGCACGTGCGCGCCCGCGTCGACGTCGCTCGTCCCGGCCTCGTCGCGTAGACACACACAGGCGAACATCGGCACGCCTCACGCCGGGCGCCCGGCTATGACGATGGGCTGGGTGTCGGCAGGGTGAAACCTCGCGCGCGTGATCGACAGGCGGAGGTCGATGCCCTCGATCAGCCTCGCGTGGGGCGCCTGCCCTCGCCAGCAGCCGCTGCCTCCGGGTGGCACGTGCGCCCGCAGCGACACGCCCCCGGCACTGCGCGTCACCGGCTCGTCGGCCATCACGAGGCACACCGTGTCGCGCCCCTCGACCATGCGGTGCAGCCGCAGCCACGTCGCCGGCGGCAGTTCGCGCATCGCCCACGATGGCACCCCGGCCACGTCGACGACCAGCAGGCCGAAGCCTCCGGCCGACAGCACGAGGGCGGCCGCCTTGATCGCGCGGTCGAGCGCACGGCGCACGGGATGGTCGTCGTCACGGCGCCCGCTTCTCGGGCGTCCCCCGCCGAGGCTGCCAAGCGATCGCCCCCTGACCCAGAGCAGATACGACCAGTCCGGGTCGAAAGCCGACGCCGACTGCGGATCGAACGCATCGAGCGTGTCCACGAGCGCGGCCAGTTCGCCACGCCTGGTCGCGGCCGCGAGCGCCGCGCACGTCGTCCAGGTCCGGCCAGACGACCGTGGTCCCACGAGTTCCGAGACGTGCCCTCGCGGCAGCCCGCCCTCGAGTCGTGCGTCTAAACGGCTCACACCCGTCGGCGCAGATGCCGTCTCGATCTGGCGCAGCGGCTGAGCCGATGTCAACGTGACGTCGAGCTTGCGGGCTCGGAGGAGTGACTCCAAGTGGAGGAGGCGCGAAGCAGGCATGGCCAAGCGAGTTTCGCTTTTTATTCGCTATCCAAGCATAGCCCTGCCCGCCTGCCGAATCAAGGGGTCTGTCATGGCTGGGTGCTAAGATAGCCGCTCACTTCGCTCGCCCCCTCCCCTGCCTCACGTGACTGCCATCCCGGAACATCCTCGGCCAGGCACCCCGAACGATCGCCACGTGGCCGTCCGGGTGCTCAGCCGCGTGGCGGCAGCCCTCACGCACCGAGATTTCCGCATCCTGTGGCTCGGGGCGGCCGTCTCCACCATCGGCACGTGGATGCAGAAGGTGGCCCAGAACTGGCTGGTGCTCACCATCACCGGCTCGGCGTTCTACCTGGGTCTCGACTCGTTCCTCGGCGAACTGCCCATCCTGCTCTTCACGCTCATTGGCGGCGTCATCGCCGATCGCCACAATCGTCGCCGCCTGCTGATCGCCTCGCAGTACGTCCAGATGGCGTGCGCCTTCACCCTGATGTTCCTGGTCTACTGGGACGTCGTCACCATCTGGCACGTCCTGGCCCTGTCGTTCGTCGCGGGCACGGCCCAGGCCTTTGGCGGCCCGGCCTATCAGTCGCTCATCCCGCAGCTGGTCTCCACCGATCACCTGCCGAACGCCATCGCGCTCAACTCGATCCAGTTCAATATCGCCAGGGTCGTCGGTCCACTACTCGCCGGTCTCGCGCTGGCCGCCCTCGGCTCGGCTGCCTGCTTCGGCCTGAACGGCCTCTCGTTTCTCGTGGTCATCGCCGCCCTGGTGGCGCTGCGCGTGGTCCACGTCGCGCCCCGCACGCGCGCGCCGCTGATCGACGAGCTGCGCACCGGCGTCGCCTACGCTCGCGGCCACGGCGCCCTGGTTGCGCTCATCTCGCTGTCGTTCGTGTCGACGTTTCTGGGACTGCCGCTCCTCACCCTGCTGCCCGTCTACGCGCAGGACGTCTTCCACGGAGGCGTCACCGAATACAGCAAGTTGATGGCCTTCTCAGGGGCCGGCGCCGTCACCGGCGCGCTGGTGGTCGCGTGGCTGGGGCGCTTCCAGCACATGGGTCGCACGGTGCTCGTCATGCAGGTCGTGTTCGGGCTGCTCATCGTGGGCTTCGCCGTGTCGCGGCAATTGTGGCTGAGCCGTGCGCTGCTCTTCCTGGGCGGCGCGGCGCTCATCATCGTGTTCTCGATGCTCACCTCGCTCGTGCAGTTGATCGCCCCCAACGAGATGCGCGGGCGCGTGATGAGCATCTACATGGTCGCCTTCCGGGGAGGCTCGCCCCTCGGGAGCCTGCTCAGCGGGCTGGTGGCCAGCCAACTGGGCGCGCCCGTCGCGCTCGTGGCCAACGGGGCGCTGCTCTCGGCAGTGGCCGTCTACTTCCTCTGGAGCCCCAGGGGCGTGGTCAGGCACCTGTGAGAGACTCGCTACAATGTCGGCGGAGGAACCGGCCGTGATGGATCGCACTCGTCTCG
>JAFNAJ010000395.1 GCA_017860085.1 Acidobacteriota bacterium
CACATCTCGGACTGGTACACGTTCTCGCACATCATTCACGGGTTCGCGTTCTATGGGCTGCTCTGGCTGGCGGGCCGACGATGGCCGCTCGGCTCGAGGCTCGTCGTCGCAACCTTGCTCGAGGCGTCGTGGGAAGTGTTCGAGAACACCGATTTCACCATAGACCGATACCGGGCGGTGACGATCTCACTCGATTACTACGGCGACAGCGTCATCAACTCGGTGTGCGACATCCTTTCGATGGTGGGTGGTTTCCTCCTCGCCGCGCGGTGGCCGGTGTGGGCGACGATCGCGACGGCGGTCGGTCTCGAGCTGTTCGTGGGCTGGTGGATCCGCGATAACCTCACGCTCAACGTCATCATGCTCGTCTACCCGCTCGAGGCCATCCGCCGCTGGCAGATGGGTGCGTAGAGGTGACGGCCATGGATCGGGCGGGCTGCGCGTGGTCCCAGGTCGTCAAGGCCAGGTTGTGAGGAACGTGCAGCTTCCAGATCCGACCCCCACGATTGAGGGCGCTCTCGCCGTCATCGAGAGCGAGTCAGCGGTCGTCTTTGGGCGTGCCGAGCGCGTGGCCGAGGCGTGCGCCGTCCTGCGCAGCCACGCCCGACTGTGGCTTCCGCCCGCACCGACTGCCGTCGTGGGGCGACTGGCTCGCCTGCTGAGGGCGCGGTCGGGTCCGCTGGTCCAACCGGTTGGCGAGCTTCTCCTGTCGTTGGCCACAGAGGCCGGCGAGCCCTGGGACCTGCTCGAGGTTGCGCTGGCGGCCAGCGATGCCCGCGTGGTGTCGGCGGCGCTCGAGACGCTGGTGGCCTGGGTCGACCAGGGAAGCGTGGACATCGACCTGGCAAAGGCCGAGCGGTTTGCCGCGATCGTTCAGAGCGCGGAAGGTCCGCTCGCCCGGGACGAGACGCTCGAGCAGATCGAGCGGGTGCTGCGCCAGGTCCGGTGGCCCGCCGCCCCGGGCGACGACCCGGTCCTGGCGCTGTACAAGAGGGTGGGTCACGAGCCGTTGCGACGCCTGGCTGCCCGTGTGCTCGACCTGTCGGGCACGCCGCCGTCCGAACGATTGGCGGCCGAGGTGCTGGGCGAGGCGCCGGCACGCGCGCTCGGTGCCTACCTGGTGTATACGCGGGCCCGCCACGTTGACCTGCTCGACCTCGCACGTCCGGACGGGTCGCCAGGCCCGTTGGTGGAGTCGCTGCGAGTTGCGGAACAGCGAACCGACCCGGGCCTGCTTCGCGACGTGATTGCCGAACTCGGCTGGCGGCGCGTCAACCTCGGGCTCGACGTCCATCCCGTGGTCGGCGTCGCGGTCGACGGCTCGCTGCCGTTTCTGCTGACGCCGGCGGAGGCCGTCATCTTCGAGGGGTGCCGGGGGGCGCGCCGCGTCTTCGAACACCTGCTGATCGTGGCGCACGGCGGCACGATCGCTGACGGCGACGGACGCCCGGGCGGGAGCGGCCCGATCGACCGGTTCCGTACGTACAACCTCGCCCATGCCGAGGTCCTGGCCGACATGCTCGACGCCGGCCCGCTCACCACCGAGCGGGTGCACACGATCCTCCGCAGGATGGACCGGATCGTGGCCGACTTCGTCGCGCTGTTCAGGGACCGCACCGACGAGGCGTCGGTCGCCGAGCGGGTCTACACCGACCTGAAAGCGCGGGTGTCATCGGAGCTGGAGGCGGCTGCGAGCGGCGCCTCCCTGTCACCGACGCTCACGCGCCTCGTCTTGATGTTCGAGGACCCGAAGTCGGCCGGTGAGGTCCGCACGCTGCACGGCCTGAAGCGCTACCTGCACCAGCGGGGCCTCAACCTCGGTTTCGGGCTGCTCGAAGCAGGACGAGGCACCAATCGCTCGGTCGACGTCGTGATCGCCGGCGCCCGGCGGATCGTCCACGTCGCCAAGCGCATCGACTATGTCGACTTCGAGCCGGCGCCGGATGCCGGTCCGTCGAGGGAGCGCGTACCGTACCCGGTATCCATCGTGGCGCAGGCCTTCGCCCAGCAGCTGCTCAACGGCGAGACGTCACTCCCGTCCGTCAAGGTGTTCTGCTACGGCAACGAGGTGCACTACTTCGTGGCCTTTCGCAACCACCCCGTCTTCATCCGCATGGATTTCTCGCCGCCCCTTGGCGGCGGCATGATCGATCTGCAGTACTACGGCGTCAGCAAGTACGACCTCGACAGTCATCCGCGGGTGTCGCTCGAGGGCATCCGATCGATGTTCGAGCGACTCGACTTCGAGATTCATGTCGAGAACACGCGGATCCACGCCCGTTACGACAAGGAACGCGCCCTTACGCTCGCCGACCTGTGCGATCACGCGGAGATGCTGTTCCGGCTCTGCCCGTATCTGATGGACGTCGACTGGATCATCGGCCAGCTGACGCTGGACGAAGAGGCACGACTCCGGGTGGGGAAGGGGTGGGCGGAACTCTTCGCCCGGTGGGGGGTGCTGCCGCTCGGGCAGTTGCTCACCAGCGACCGGCTGGGCATCGTGGTCGGTCAGGAGCCCCTGGCCGAGGGAACGGCCGAGCGTCGGTGGTCGGGAGACGGCCCCTACGTGGACCGCTTCACGGGCCGGCCGTCAGGGCAGTTCATCGCCGACCTGCGCGCGCAGCTGTCGCGGTACAACCTCGCCGAGTTGGTGCTCATCGAGCGCGAGCACGAGGCAGGTCAGATTCCCCTGCTGCAGCGAGTCCTGCAGCCCTTGCGGCGCGCGGTGGCGCGAGGCGCGCTCGTCGAGAGCGAGACAGGGCTGCGTCCTGCTCCGGCCGACTGTTTCGAGCGGCTCCACGAGGCGGAGGTCCTGGCCCACGTCCTCGGGGCGGATGACGAGCGCGTTGGTCGGGCGGCACGGCTGGCGCACCTGGCGGCTGCCCTCGAACGGACGGTGAACTTCGAAACCACTGGGTCGCTGAACGGCTACGACGTCCAGCGCGCGTGGTTGGAACTGCGAGACGAGACGCTGGCGCTCTACGTCCTGCGCGATCACACCGACATGATCCGCCTGGCCGTGTACGGACCAGAGGGCACCCTGTCTCGGCGAAGGGCCAGCATCGACGCACCGTGGCGCGACACGGTGTCGGACGACATCGGGTGGCTCGCCTCGCACCTGCGGCGCAGCAACTTCCTGCCGTCGTGGATTGACTCGCCCGATCAACACGATGTCGACGTCGCCGACATCCGAAGTGCCTTCGCCGTGCCGAACCCCACCGCAGGACGTCGCCCGTTGCCGGGTGAACATGCGCTCGAAGGGCTCAGGGCCTCGCCCGGCCGCGCGGTGGGCGCGGCCCGTCTCGGGCTCGAAGGGCGGCAGGCCGACCACCTGGAGGGGGGCATCCTCGTGGTGCCCTCGCTTCGTCCGGAGGACTGCCCGTTCCTCTTCAACGTGTCGGGCGTCTTGTGCACGGGCGGCAGCATCCTCAGCCAT
>JAFNAJ010000396.1 GCA_017860085.1 Acidobacteriota bacterium
CGGGTGGATGCGCACGCGCCCGACCTGTCCCGCGTCGCGAAGGCCGACGTGCGTCCAGGTCTTGCCGGCATCGGTCGACTTGTACACGCCGACACCTGGCGAGATGTTGCCGCGTGGGCAGGCCGAGCCAGTGCCCACGTAGATGACGTTCGGATCGGACTGGGCCACGTCGATGGCACCGATCGAGCCCGCCTCGAAGAAGCCGTCTGAGACGTTCTGCCACGTCAGTCCTGCGTTGATCGTCTTCCAGACGCCGCCGCCCGTCGCCCCGAAGTAGAAGGTGAGCGGTTGGCTCGGCACGCCGGCGACGGTCGTCGACCGGCCACCGCGGCTGAAGCCGAGCGAACGGTACTGCAGCCCGCCGAACAGCCTGGGATCGACCACCTGGTTCGGGTCGGCTGCGGTAGCACTGACGACCGTCTTCGGTGTGCTTGCTGCCTGCGTGGCTGGCTGGGCCACGACCGTCCCGGCGGTGACCACCGTCACGAGCCCCGTACAGAGGGCGACAATCCACCGACTCTTCACCATCCCGTTCATCTCGTGCTCCCTCCAGGCCTCGAGGCTGCGTGGATACAGCAGACCTCTTCGCGGGGCATTGTACCGGCGACTCGACAGACGTTTCACCTCTTGGGGCGACGTCAGGCGTGGCGCGGCCCGGCGGTCACCCCTCGTAACCCCGCACCCGGTATTTCTGCCGCGCGGTGATCGCCTCGAGCGCGGCGCGCGCCCGAGCCGCCGTGGCCGGCGATGGATCGAGGTCCAGCGCATCGAGGAAGTGCTGATAGGCCGGGGCCACCTGGCCTTGTGCCTGCAACTGGACGAGGCCCGCGCCCACGTGCGCCTCAGCGGCCCCCGGGCCGGTGGGATAGTCGCGCAGGTGTCGGCGGTACACCGTCAAGGCGGCATCGGCGTGGCCCTGGCTCGCGAGCCAATCCGCGAGCGCCAGCGAGTCGTCGGGCGCAAGCAGACGACGGGTGGCCGTCACCGGCACCGCGAAATAGGCGCGCGCAGCCTCGCCGAACCTGCCCTCGTCGATGTGCGTGGCCAGCACCTCGGTCGGCGTCGGTGTTCGCCTCGAGATCGGCGCGCGGTACTCGGGTGGAGCCTTGGCCAGTTCGCCGCGATCCATCACGAAGGCCACGGCAAGCCCCGCGAGGAACCCGCCAATGTGCGCCCCATGCGCCACGCCGCCGCCCTGGCTGCCCTGCGTGATGAGGAACGGCAGGAGGTTGTCGATCACGAGATAGATGCCCAGGACGATCCGCGCCGGGACGGCAACGACGTTCATGAAGAAGGGGAACAGGAAGACGAAGACCCGCACCGCGTTGTGCGGGAACCAGAGGAAGTAGAACCCCAGCACGCCCGAGATGGCACCCGAGGCGCCCACGAGCGGGATGTTCGAGCGGCCTGCCAGGAGGGCGTAGAAGAGCGTGGCGGCGGCCCCGGTGACGAGGTACCAGACCAGGAACCGTGCGCGACCGAGTCGGTGCTCCACGTTGTCGCCGTAGATCCACAGGAAGAGCATGTTGCCGAAGAGGTGCATGAAGCCGCCGTGCAGGAACATCGAGCTCAGCAGGTCGAACGCCTGCGGCGCGGCGGTGCGGTACCCGTGATCGAACACGAACAAGTCGTACTGCGAGACACTGCCCAGGACCTGCTGCAGCGACACGTTCGGCGGGAGCGCCTCGCGCATGGCGGCCACGTATTCCTGGAGCAGGGGGTCAGCCGCGCTGGGCTGGCTGCTGCTCAGGGGAAGCGTGATGAGCAGGTAGACGGCGACGTTGACCGCGATGATCGTGTAGGTGACGAAGGGCATGCCGCGCGGGTTCGGCGCGTCGCTGAGCGGCAGGAACATGGCCGACCATTGTAGACCCCCACGCCCCGTGTTCTGGCGTATTCTTGAGGTGTACCCCCGGAGTGCGCGGGCTCTTTCGGACCTTCCCCGCGCAGGGAGGAGACGTCATGGCTCGCTGGCTGCTGCTCGCGGCGGCCGTCCTCTTCCTCGTCCTCGCCATGGCCGGGTGTGCCAGCCGGCAATCGTCCTCCGGTTTCCGCTTGCCCGACGGTGATCCCGACGCAGGGCAACAGGCGTTCGTCACGCTGCAGTGCAACACCTGTCACCGGGTCTCGGGCACGAACCTGCCGGAAACCACGGCCGTTACCGCCGTTCGGCTCGGCGGTGAGGTGCTGGCGCAGCCGACCGACGGCAAGCTGACGAGCGACATCATCAACCCGTCGGTGCAATTCGCGCTGGGCTACCCGGACGAGCAGATCATGGTGGGCGGCCACTCGCGGATGCCCGACTACACGCAGAAGATGTCGGTGCGGCAGATGGCCGACCTCGTGGCGTTCCTGCACACGCGCTACACCGTGAAGCCCGTCCCGTACCCGGTGCGGTAGCTGCCACTCAGGCCTTCAGGCTGGCGCTACCGGCGCCAAACCGCCCGAGGGCCTGCACGAGCGACCGCACGGGAGGGCCGACCTTCAGGTCCGCCTCTCGCCTGGAAACCGGTCGATCTCACTCAACCTGTGGTAGAACCCTAACCACCGGCGCGCGGCCCCCCGCCCGGCCCGGAGGGTTGGCATGCCGAGAGCACTCCTCGTCCCGCTCTTCCTGCTCGCGTCGGTCACCGCATTCGCCCAGCCGCGCACGTGGTGGCCGGGAAGCACGTACGACCCGGCGATTCCCACCCCGAAGGCCGTGCTCGGCTACGAGATGGGCGACGACTACACCGAGCACGGGGAGATGCTCGCCTACATGCGGCGCCTCGAGGCCTCGTCAAAACGGGTCAAGGTCTTCAGCGTCGGTACGACGAACGAGCGTCGCGAGATCATCCTCGTCGCTGTCAGCGCGCCCGAGAACATGGCGCGACTCGAGGAAATCCGCACGGCCGTTGCGAAGTTCCGGGATCCTCGCGCGATCGGCGAAGCGCAGGCGCGCGACATCGCAAAGACCACCCCGGCCATCGCCTGGATGAACTTCGCCAACGACGGGAACGAGACGGCGGCGTTCGAGGCAGGCATCCAGCTGGCCTACCATCTCGCGGCCGGCACGGACGCCGCGACGCAGGCCATCCTCAGGGACGTCGTCACGGTGATCTACCCCGCGCACAACCCCGACAGCCATTCGCGTCACGTCACCTGGATGAAGGCGTCGGCCACCGGCAATCCCGATCCCTGGGCGCAGGAGCACCGGGGCGACTGGCGGATGGACACCAACAACAACCACTACCAGATCGACCTCAACCGCGACGCGGCCTTCCTCAGCCAGGTCGAGAGTCGCACGATCGTGCGCGAACTGCATCGCTGGAATCCCGTCGTCTTCGTCGATCATCACGGCAACCCCGACCGCTTCTTCTTCCCGCCGTGGGCGCTTCCGGTGAACGCGCAGATCGACGCGCGGTCGCGTCAGTGGGTCGAGACGTACGGGAAGGA
>JAFNAJ010000397.1 GCA_017860085.1 Acidobacteriota bacterium
TCGGATGCCACGCGCGTCTACCTGGTGTCGCTCGACACGCTTCTCAGGGCGCTCGATCGTCGTTCTGGCGTCCAGCACTGGAAGCGCGCCCTTCCGGCACGCCCGCTGGCCGGTCCGGTGCTGATCGGATCCCTCGTCATCGTGCCGGGGTTGTCGGCCGACGTGCTGGCCTACTCGAGTCGTGACGGCAAGGTGGCCGGGAAAGCCTCGCTCGAAGTCGAGTTGGCCGCCCCGCCGATCCTCGTCGCCGCAACGCCGGGGGCCTACTACCACTTGCTGATCCTGACCGACGACGGGCGCCTGACGCTGCTGCAGAACCGGGTCGAACCTCCCCTCGTGCCGTTGAAGGAACTGCCGGGCGTGGCTATTCCTGATGAACCGCCACCGGCGCCTGCGGTTGCGCCGACTCCTCCGAAAAAGCCTCGCCCATCCGATTGATCCCCTCGACGATTCGGTCGGCTGAGGCCGCCGAGAACGCCAGTCGCACGGTGTGGGCCCCGCTGCCGTCGACGAAGAACGCGCGGCCGGCGACATAGATGACACCCCGGCGCAGGCACCGCTCGAGCATCCGACCCGCATCGATGTGTTCGGGCAACTCGACCCAGAGGAAGAACCCGCCGCGTGGCGGCATCCAGTGCGCCTGGCCCTGGAGCCGGTCGCGGAGCGCGCGCTCCATCACGCCGCATTTGTGCTGGTAGTGCGCGCGAAGGACGGGCACGTGCCGATCGAGCACGCCGCGTCGGCACGCCTCGTACACCATGTGTTGGTCGAAACTGCCCGTGCAGAGGTCGAGAGCCTGCTTGGCCGTTTCGATGCGCGAGGCCAGCGCCGTCGGGGCCACAACCCACGCCACCCTGAACGCGGGGGCGAGCGTCTTCGAGAAGCTGCTCAGATACAGGACGCGGCCGCTCGCGTCGTCGGCCTTGATCGGGCGGGTTTCGGCAGGGGTGGCCGCTCCCTCGAAGTACAGGGCGCCGTAAGGGTCGTCCTCGACCAGCAGCATGTCACGGCGCTCGGCCCATTCGAGCAGCGCCGCGCGCCGGGCCAGGCTCATCAGCTGTCCCGTCGGGTTCTGGAAGTTGGGCACCACGTACAAGAACTTCGGCCGCCGCCCCTCCCTGGCGAGGCGGTCGGTGAGACTGTCAAGGTGGTCGAGGTCGACGCCAGCGCGATCCTGCCGCACACCCACGAGATCGGCTCGCACGTTCCGAAAGGCCGTGATCGCGCCCGCGTAGCTGGGCAGTTCGACCAGCGCCACGTCCCCAGGATCGAGCAGAAGCCTTGCGATCACGTCGAGGCCCTGCTGTGAGCCGGTGGTGACAATGATGTCGTCTGTCGACGTCCGGATCCCTCGCGTGCCGACCAGGGAGACCAGAAACTCGAGCAGAGGCTTGTGCCCTCGGGTCGGGCCGTACTGCAGCACGCCGCCCTGCCTGCCCGCCAGCAAGCTGGTGGCAATCTCCCGGTAGTCGTCCCACGCGAACGCCTCGGGCGCGGGATATCCAGGCGCAAACGAGATGATGTCCGGGTTCTGTGCCGCAACCGTGCCCATCTGCCTGATCGGCGACTGCTGCATGCGCGTTCCGGAAACCGACAGGTAGGATTCGTAATTGATCATGGCGCTGTTCTCGCGATGGTGGGCATAGACGTCGCCGGCCCCGACCGCCAGCGGCGGTGAAGGCCACTGTACGCCGAGAGAGCCGTGAGCTCCAGGTACTGAAACAAGAGGCCTCGCACAAGCCAGGCGGCCGCTTGCAGGGGAAACGCCGCCAGTCCGATCAGCGGCACGAACGAGATCAGCCCAAGGCCGGCCGTCGCCACGAGCGACGCGGCCGTGGCCAATGCGACGAGGGCCAGGATGACGACGAACACGAGCACGACGTCGCGCCCCATGGCCCTGAGGAACCTCAACAGGCGTGCTACCGACGCACGCACGCTGCAGTCCTCGGCCGCGATCACCAGTTGGAGCAGGAGGTACACGAAGTTGACGAGCGTGATCCAAACGATCAGGGCACTCGAACTGCCAGCGGCCACGAGTGTCCAGGCGATGACCGACGTCTGGTCCGGCGGCTCGGGAAGTGCCCAGATGACGAGGACGACATACAACGTCCCCGAGGCCACGTACACGGTGATGAGCGTGAGGCCGAGGGCCAGATAGCGCGTGAACAGGCGCGTGGCTCCGGTGACGAAGGCATCGATCGAGTACGCCGTGGCTTGCGTGACCTGTTCGAGGCGAAGCGGTGGTCGCTCGACAGGCCCTGCCTGGGTGTCGCCCATGACGAGCACGCTGACCGTGCCGCCCTTGACCAGGAACGCAAGCGTTGCGCCGCCCAGCACGGCGATGGCCAGGGCGGCGACAAAACACGCCAGCACCCAGGGCTGACCGACGAGCGCCGCGCCGATCTCCGCGGCGGCGGTCCGCAGGTCGCCGCTGAGCAACTGGCCGACGTCGCGGTCGAGCGCGAGCCCCACCAGTACGACTCCACCCACGACCGGGACACCCACGAGGAGCTTGAAGTTGGACTCGGCGACGAACTGCAGCAGCACGACGGGCCAGTTGGCAGCCGTGACGATGGCGCCGCGTTTCAGGACGGGCTTCAGCGTGTGAGGCTCGCTCATGCGACGACCTGCGCGGCGCCGCAGGTGGGCTCGTCGGAGTATAGCACCGGGGTCCTCGGGCCCGGGGCGGCAGTCCCGTCGCACTGGCGATACACTGTCGGGAGGCCGCACGATCCGAACGATGCCCCGCGCGTTGACATCCTGGCGATTGGCTGTCCTCGTGACAGCCGGGCTTGCAGCGCTGACTTTCGTTGCGGGCACGGCGTACGAGCGTCGACAGCTGGCAGGTGGGACGCGTGCCGCCGCGACACGCGCCGAACAGGCCGTTCGTGATCTCATTGCGGCGCGCGCGAGCCTCCTGAGCCGGTCGGTCGGCAACGTCGCGGACAGCGCCCCCGCGAAACGTCTCCTTGCCGACGGCGCCACGGGAACCGCCACCCTCTTTGACCTCTTGGCGCAGGCCAGGGCACAAGCGCTGGACGCCGATCTGGCCCTGACGATCGGCAACGACGAAGGGCGTCCACTTGCCTGGGTCGGTCGTCCCTCGAGCGAGCCCCTCGGACGAGCCGACGGACGCGGCGGCTTCTCCCTGCTGCCCGAGCCGCTCGGGCTTCGCCTGGCATTCGTGGCCCCGGTTGGGCATGGCGGCGACGACCGCGCCCTGGGCATCGTGCGAGGCGAATGCCTGCTCGCTCGGGCCGAGATCGCCGAAGATCCCACCGCGAGCCGGTACCGAGTCATCGCCGCCGGTCTTCCGGTCGAACTCCGCCCGCCGTCGGCCGCCGGCGCGAGCCGCGAGGGCGAACACGTGTTCATCGTGAACGCTGGAGGAGCGCCGCTCGTCGAGGCCCGACTCGATCTTTCGACGATC
>JAFNAJ010000398.1 GCA_017860085.1 Acidobacteriota bacterium
GTGCCTGTCGCGCGAGGCGAGGTCGTCGTCGATGACGAGCGAGCGACTGTGCGCGTGACCGAGGTGCTTCCCGGTCGGATGGCCGAGGCCGCCGAGTGATGTCTCCCCTTGTCCTTGCGCTGGCGCAGGACGCGCCGACCTGGCCTGAATCGGGAGGCTTCAGCCTCGCCAGGGGCGTGCTGGCGCTCGCGGCCGTGGTCGTGGCGCTCGCGGCCTTCGTCTGGGTCGTCCGCCGTGGGACCTTCGGGCTCGGTTCGGGAACGCGCCGGCCAGGAGCACCCTCGATCGAGAGCGCACTTCCGCTGGGCGAGCGGCGTTCCCTGGTGGTCGTCTCGGTCGAGGGTCGCCGGCTGCTCCTGGGTCTGGCTCCGGCTCAGGTCGCCCTCCTGACCGAACTCGAGGCGACGCCACGGAGCTTCGGCGACGCACTCGAGCGATCGGTCAAGACCGCACCGGGAGGGCGCTCGTGACCCGACGCCTCAGCCCGGTGATCCTCGTGACGGGGCTTGTGCTCGCCGCCCTCGTCGCCGCCCCCGCGGGCGCGCAGACGCCGACGAGTGTCGACGTCAACATCGAGGGCGTCGGGACGGTGTCGGCCCCGCTCCAGATCGTTCTGCTCCTGACGCTGCTGACGTTCATCCCGGCAATCCTCGTCACGATGACCTCGTTCACGCGAATCGTCATCGTCTTCCACTTCTTGAGGCAGGCCCTCGGCACGCAGGAAATGCCTCCCAACCAGGTGCTCGTCGGTCTTGCCCTGTTCCTCACGATGTTCATCATGGCGCCGGTCGGCGCTCGCGTGAACGAGCAGGCGCTCCAGCCGGCGATCGCCGGCCAGATCACGGTGAACGAGGCCGTCGAGCGGGCTGCTCCGCCGGTCCGCGAGTACATGCTGAAGCAGACGCGCGAGCGTGACCTGGCGCTGTTCGTCGAGCTCGGCAAGCTCCCTCGGCCGTCGTCTCCCGACGGCCTGCCCATGCGCGTCGTGATTCCCGCGTATGCCATCTCGGAGCTCAAGACCGGCTTTCAGATGGGCTTCTTCCTGTTCATTCCGTTCCTGCTCATCGATCTCGTCGTGTCGACGACGCTGCTGTCGATGGGCATGTTTCAGCTGCCGCCAGCGATGGTGTCGCTGCCGTTCAAGGTGATGCTCTTCGTGATGATCGACGGGTGGAACCTGCTGGTGGGCTCCATCGTGCGCAGCTTTCTCTGAGGACGATCGGAAAGAGGGATGCGATGTCGGACGCCTTGGTGGTTGGAATCATGCGGGAGGCCGTGGAATTGGCGATGCTCGTCAGCCTGCCCATGCTCCTCGCTGGCCTCGTGGCCGGCGTGCTGGTCAGCATCTTTCAGACGGTGACGTCAATCCAGGACAACGTCCTCGCGTTTCTTCCACGCGCAGCCGCCGTCTTCGTCACGTTCGCGCTCACGTTCCCGTGGATCCTGCGCCTGGTGACCGGTTTCTCGCGTCAGCTGGTGCAACGGTTGCCCGAGTTGGTCCGGTGATCGACTTCGAGCCTCTCGCGCGATTCGGCCTGTTGCTGGTCCGGCCCGGGATGCTGGTGGCCGTGGCCCCGCTGTTCGGGGGCACGTTCGCGCCGCCGCTCGTCAAGATCGGTCTGACGACGCTCATTGCCCTGACCCTGCTCCCAGTGGTCGCACTGCCGGCGCCCGGTAACGGCGTTGGGCTGTCGTCGCTCGTCGTGCACGAGGCGGCCATAGGGCTCGCGCTCGGTTTCGCACTCAGGGCGCTGGTCGCAGGAGCCGAATTCGCTGGCCACCTGGCGGGATTCCAGCTGGGTTTCACGTACGCGGGGCTCGTCGATCCACAGACCGGGGCAAGGAACAGCGTGCTCAGTTCGCTCTACGGCACGCTCGCGCTGCTGGTGGCGTTCTTGATCAACGCCCACCACGACTTCCTCAGGGCGCTTGCGCTGTCGTACGACGCGATGCCGGTCTCGGCCGGCCACGTCGCGGCGTCACTTGGTGCGCTCGTCGCGCGAACGCTGGGGGTGGTGTTCGTCATCGGGGTCCGCATCGCCGCCCCCGTCGTGGTCGTCCTGCTCATCGTCGAGCTCGCGCTGGGCCTGCTCTCGAGGGCCGCGCCGAGCCTCAACATCATGGTCCAAGGCTTCTCGATTCGCCTGATCTTCGGCCTGCTGGCCCTGGCTGCGACCCTCCGCGTCGTCCCCGTCGTCGTGCGGAGCGCCATGCCGAACGTGCTCCAACTGGCGGGCGAACTGGCGGCGGCGTTCCGCTAGGAGCACCGACGTGGCGCACGACCGCACCGAGAAACCGACCCCTCGACGGCTCCGGGAAGCCCGGCGCAAGGGCCAGCTCGCTCGCAGTCGCGACGTGGAGCACGCGGCGCAGCTCGTGGCCGTCATTGCCGTGCTGGCGTGGGGTGGCTCGTGGATCGTCGAGGCGCTGGGGCGCGCGCTGCGCGTTGGACTGGAACGATTTGGCGACGCGCCTCTGAGGACCGTCGAGCCCCTGGAGTTGTCGGCTGCGGCGGTGCAGACCGTGGCCGCGCTGGGCGTGATGACGCTGCCGGTGGCTGGAGCCACCATGGTCGCCACGGTCGCGGCAGCCGCGCTGCAGGGCGGGTGGAACGTGGCGCCCGAGGCCCTCACGCCGAACTGGGGGCGTCTGAGCCCGAAGAGCGGCCTGCAGCGATTGGCACCTGGACGCGCCGGCGTGGAACTGGTCAAAACGCTCATGGCCGCCGTCGCCATCTCGTGGCTGGCCCTGCGCATCGTGCAGGCGACGGTCGACGGCGCGGTGTACTTCGGGCGGGTGGATCCCACGTCGGCGGCCAAGCTCGGGTGGGACCACATGCTGAGCCTGCTGCAGCAGTCGGCCGTCGTGCTCGCCGTCTTGGCGGCAGCCGACTACGGGGTGCAGCGGTGGCGCCTGGGCCAGTCGCTGCGCATGACCAAGCAGGAGGTCCGCGACGACAGCCGGCTCACCGAGGGCAGTCCCGAGGTGAAGGCGCGGCTTCGGCGCCTGCAGCGCGACCTACTGCGGAAGCGCATGTTGTCGAACGTCCCGAAGGCCACGGTGGTCATCACCAACCCCACCGAGTACGCGGTGGCCCTCGAGTACCGGCGCGATCTGATGGCCGCGCCCAAGGTCGTCGCGAAGGGGAAGGGTGTGCTGGCCGCACGCATCAGGGCCATTGCGCGCGAGTGCGGCGTGCCCCTCGTCGAGAATGTGCCGCTCGCTCAGGCCCTGTACAAGTCGGTGGAAGTGGGCGAGGCCATTCCCGGTCAGCTCTTCGGAGCCGTGGCCGAAGTGCTGGCCTACCTGATCCGCCTCAAGCAACTGGCGTTGTGAGGCTGGGAGCGCACGAGTCATGGATGCCGCGAGACCCCGAGTCAGCATCAGTCACCTGATCGCCCCAGCGGTCATCGTCGCCGTCGT